>NZ_JACARK010000261.1:0-4825 GCF_013386655.1 Pseudomonas sp. K5002
GCCGCCGCCTGTTCTGGGGCTTGCTGGTGCTGCTGGCCGCCGCCGGCCTGGCGGGACAATACGTCGCCTACCAATTCGACGACCTGGCACGCCAGGACGCCTACCGCCCATGGTTCCAGGAACTGTGCCCGAAACTGGGCTGCACCGTGCCATCCCGGGTCGATATCGCCCACATCAAGAGCAGCAACCTGGTGGTGCGCAGCCACCCGGAGTTTGCCGGTGCCCTGGTGGTGGACGCGATCATCTATAACCGCGCGACATTCTCCCAACCGTTCCCGCTGCTGGAGCTACGCTTTGCCGACATGAACGGGAATATGATCGCCAGTCGTCGCTTCAAACCCGCCGAATACCTCAGCGGCGAGTTGGCAGGCGTGACCGAGATGCCCTCCCAGACGCCGATCCACATTGCCCTGGACATCCTCGACCCGGGCAACAAAGCGGTGAATTACAGCCTGAGCTTCCACTCCCCCGAGTGAAACGGCTGCCTGGCCGGTGCTTGACGGCAGATTATTGACTGCATCGCCTTTGACCAAACCTGCGGCGATAAGAAAATAACTGCTCAGATTTTATCCAATTCAGCCTTTATCCGGTCATCGAGAGCGGGTATCATGCCAACCCTTTTTCGAACTCTAATGATCCGGCCCCACAACAGGGAAGTCCTATGTCGGCGGTACGCATCGGCCCATACACATTGCACAACGGCTTGATCCTCGCCCCGATGGCGGGCGTCACCGACCAGCCCTTTCGTCAGCTTTGCAAGCGTTTGGGCGCAGGGCTTGTAGTCTCGGAAATGGTCACCAGCGACATGAGCCTGTGGAACACCCGCAAATCGCGGATGCGCATGATCCACGAAGGTGATCCCGAGCCCCGCTCGGTACAGATCGCCGGCGGTGATGCGCAGATGCTGGCGGATGCGGCCCGGGCCAACGTGGAGTTGGGGGCGCAGATTATTGATATCAACATGGGTTGCCCGGCCAAGAAGGTCTGCAACAAGGCCGCAGGTTCTGCCCTGTTGAAGGATGAGCAGTTGGTGAGCGAGATCCTGCATGCCGTTGTCGCTGCAGTGGATGTGCCGGTCACCCTGAAGATCCGCACCGGTTGGGACCGGGACAACAAGAATGGCCTGACGGTGGCGAAGATCGCCGAGCAGGCGGGCATTACAGCGCTGGCGGTGCATGGCCGCACCCGCGCCGACCTTTACACCGGTGAAGCCGAGTACGACACCATTGCCGCGATCAAGCAGGCGGTGTCGATTCCCGTCTTTGCCAACGGCGACATCGACTCAGCCGAGAAAGCCCAGCGCGTGCTGCACGCGACCGGCGCCGATGGCCTGTTGATTGGCCGGGCTGCCCAGGGGCGGCCGTGGATTTTTCGTGAGATCGAGCATTTTCTGCGTACCGGCGAAACCTTGCCGGCACCGGAGCTGATCGAGGTGGAACGTATTCTGCTAGAGCATCTGGCCGCCCTGCACGCCTTCTACGGAGACGTGATGGGAGTACGCATTGCTCGCAAGCATGTGGGCTGGTATCTCGCAACCTTGCCGGGCGCCAGGGAGTTTCGCGCCCACTTCAATCGTTTGGATGATACGGAAGCACAGTGCGCCAACGTTCGTGAGTTCTTCTCCGAGCGTTACAAGAGCCTGGTGACAGGGGACGGAGAAGGGGTGGCCGCATGACGATGATGACCGAGACTTTAGTGAGTGGAACAACACCCGTGAGCGACAACGTCAATTTGAAACAGCACCTCAACACGCCGAGCGAAGAAGGCCAGACCCTTCGCGGGAGTGTCGAGAAGGCGCTGCACAATTATTTCGCCCACCTTGAGGGCGCTGCCGTCACGGACGTGTACAACCTGGTGCTCTCCGAAGTCGAAGCGCCGTTGCTCGAAAGCGTGATGAACTACGTCAAGGGCAACCAGACCAAGGCCAGTGAGCTGCTCGGTCTGAACCGTGGCACGCTGCGCAAGAAACTCAAGCAGTACGATTTGCTGTAAGCATTCAATCAAACCAGAAAGGCGCCCGCGTAAAAACGGACGCCTTTTTTGCTGACTCCTTTGCTTTTGATGGAAATTGAAATGACCGACCAGACTACCCGCCTGCCGATCCGCCGTGCCTTGATCAGTGTCTCCGACAAGACCGGGATCCTCGAATTTGCCCGGGAGCTGGAAGCCCTGGGCGTGGAGATTCTCTCCACCGGCGGGACCTTCAAACTGCTGCAGGACAACGGCGTGGCCGCAGTGGAAGTGGCGGACTACACCGGTTTCGCAGAAATGATGGACGGTCGGGTCAAGACCCTGCACCCGAAAATCCACGGCGGGATCCTCGGTCGTCGCGGTATCGACGACGCCATCATGAGCGAGCACGGCATCAAGCCGATCGACCTGGTGGCTGTTAACCTGTACCCGTTCGAAGCCACCATCAACAAGCCAGGCTGCGACCTGCCGACCGCCATCGAAAACATCGATATCGGCGGCCCGACCATGGTTCGCTCGGCAGCCAAGAACCACAAAGACGTGGCCATCGTGGTGAACGCCAGCGACTACGCCAACGTACTGGAAAGCCTGAAAGCCGGCGGCCTGACCTACGCCCAGCGCTTCGACCTGATGCTCAAGGCCTTCGAACACACCGCTGCCTACGACGGCATGATCGCCAACTACATGGGCACCGTGAACCAGGCCGCTGAAACCCTGAGCACTGAAGGTCGCAGCCAGTTCCCGCGCACCTTCAACAGCCAGTTCATCAAGGCCCAGGAAATGCGCTACGGCGAGAACCCGCACCAGAGCGCGGCGTTCTACGTTGAGGCCAAGCCTGCTGAAGTCGGCATCGCCACCGCGACCCAACTGCAAGGCAAAGAGCTGTCGTACAACAACGTGGCCGACACCGACGCCGCGCTGGAATGTGTGAAGAGCTTCGTCAAGCCAGCCTGCGTGATCGTCAAGCACGCCAACCCGTGCGGCGTGGCCGTGAGCCCGGACGCTGAAGGCGGTATCCGCCAGGCCTACGAACTGGCCTACGCCACCGACACCGAGTCGGCCTTCGGCGGCATCATCGCCTTCAACCGTGAGCTGGACGCCGAGACCGCCAAGGCGATCGTCGAGCGTCAGTTCGTTGAAGTGATCATCGCGCCATCCGTCAGTGAAGAGGCTCGCGCCATCGTTGCCGCCAAGGCCAATGTGCGCCTGCTGGCGTGCGGCGAGTGGTCGGCCGAGCGTGCCGCTGCCTGGGACTACAAGCGCGTCAACGGCGGCTTGCTGGTACAGAGCCGCGACATCGGCATGATCGGCAGCGCCGATCTGAAAGTGGTGACCAAGCGCGCCCCGACCGAACAGGAAATCAACGACCTGATCTTCGCCTGGAAAGTCGCCAAGTACGTTAAGTCCAACGCCATCGTCTACGCCAAGAACCGCCAGACCATCGGTGTCGGCGCGGGCCAGATGAGCCGCGTGAATTCGGCACGCATCGCTGCGATCAAGGCGGAACATGCCGGCTTGCAGGTGCAGGGTTCGGTGATGGCGTCCGACGCATTCTTCCCGTTCCGTGATGGCCTGGACAACGCCGCGAAAGCCGGTGTTACCGCCGTGATCCAACCGGGCGGCTCGATGCGTGACGCAGAAGTGATTGCAGCGGCTGATGAAGCCGGCATTGCCATGGTCTTCACCGGCATGCGCCACTTCCGTCACTGATTGCTCGTTCCCACGCTCTGCGTGGGAATGCAGCCCGGGACGCTCCGCGTCCCAAAGCGTGACGCAGAGCGTCACAAGAGGCATTCCCACGCAGAGCGTGGGAACGGTCAGAATTCAGCGTCATCCGAGGTTTTTGAAATGAATGTTTTGATCATTGGCAGCGGTGGCCGTGAACACGCCCTGGCCTGGAAAGTTGCCCAGGACCCACGTGTCCAGAAAGTTTTCGTCGCCCCCGGCAACGCCGGTACCGCCATTGAAGCCAAGTGCGAAAACGTCGCCATCGACGTGTTGGCCCTTGAGCAACTGGCGGACTTTGCCGAGAAAAACGTTTCCCTGACCATCGTCGGCCCGGAAGTGCCCTTGGTAGCTGGCGTTGTGGACCTGTTCCGCAGCCGTGGCCTGGACTGCTTCGGCCCAACCGCCGGCGCTGCCCAGCTGGAAGGCTCGAAAGCCTTCACCAAGGATTTCCTGGCGCGCCACAAGATCCCGACCGCCGACTACCAGAACTTCACCGAGATCGAGCCGGCCCTGGCCTACCTGCGTGAGGTCGGTGCACCGATCGTGATCAAGGCCGACGGCCTGGCCGCCGGTAAAGGCGTGATCGTCGCAATGACCCTGGCTGAAGCCGAAGACGCCGTGCGCGACATGCTCGCCGGCAACGCTTTCGGTGAAGCCGGTTCGCGCGTGGTGATCGAAGAGTTCCTCGACGGCGAAGAAGCCAGCTTCATCGTGATGGTCGACGGCAAGAACGTCTTGCCGATGGCCACCAGCCAGGACCACAAACGTGTGGGTGACGGCGACAGCGGCCCGAACACCGGCGGCATGGGCGCTTACTCCCCTGCTCCGGTAGTGACTGCCGAAGTGCACAAGCGCGTGATGGACCTGGTGATCTGGCCAACCGTGCGCGGCATGGCCGACGAAGGCAATGTGTACACCGGTTTCCTGTACGCCGGCTTGATGATCGACAAGGCCGGCAATCCGAAAGTCATCGAGTTCAACTGCCGCTTCGGCGACCCGGAAACCCAACCGGTGATGCTGCGCCTGCAATCGAGCCTGGTGCTGTTGGTTGAAGCTGCGCTGGCCCAGGCCCTGGACAAGGTCGAAGCCCAGTGGGACCCGCGCCCGAGCGTCGGCATCGTGCTGG
>NZ_JACARK010000262.1:0-6707 GCF_013386655.1 Pseudomonas sp. K5002
TACCGCTTTGCGCTGCCGTTCGTGTTCCCGGACTTCACCGTCTCGATGCTCTGGCACCCGCGCCTGGACGCCGACCTGGCCCATCGCTGGCTGCGCGGTTGCCTGCGGGAGGTATGTGCGCAATGAGCCGAGCAGCCCCATTGTGGCGAGGNNGGGAGCAAGCTCCCTCGCCACAATGGGTGCTTGCGGGTCCACGGCGGCCCTTCAGCAGGTACAATCCGCCGGGCCTTGAAATGAAACACCAGGAATTCAAATGTTCAGCCTTACCCATTACGAAACCCCATGCCCCGAGCCGATCAACGCGCAGATCCTGCAGATGGTGGTCGACTACCTGACGGACATCAGCATGGTCGCCATCCCGCCAAGCAACCTGCTGTACAACGTCTACCAGTACGCCATCGGCTACGAGGTGCACCTGTACCTGGAAGCGCTGGGCGGGTCCAAGGGCATTGCGGTGGAATTGATCGTCGCGCTGGACGCGCAGGAGCAGGTGATCGGCTTCCTGCTGTACCTGCCGGTGAAGGACGATCCCGAGGCGTGCGGCGTGGCTTACATGGCGGTGCACGCCAGCCATCGGCGCAAAGGCGTGGCGCGGGCGATGATGCAGGACATGCTGGCCCGCTACCCCCATGCCGAACTGACCTGCGCAGTGGAGAAGGTCCCGGCGTTCGAGTCCATGGGCTTTCAACTGCGCGGTGTGCGCGGTACCCAGGTGTTGATGAACACCCGCGACTACAGCACTGACGGCTTGATGGGGTTGCTGGATGTGGCGTCGATCTACAGCTCGCTGGAGGTGCGGCAGATCCACACCTACCTCCTGCAAAAGCACGGCAAGCGGGCGATGGTCGATGCCGAAAAACAGCGTGATCGTCACTTCGACCAGATGACCCACAAGGCTCGGATGTTCGTGCACGCAAGGCTGGGCTAACGCGCTCCTCGACTCACCATCGACTTGATGCTCGCAAACAGCTCCTCTTGCGCCTCCAGCGGGCTGATCTCCCCGCTGGCCGCAGCATGGGACAAGGCGTCCGCCGCGCCCAGCATTGCGCGTAAACCGGGCTGGCCAATCACACCGTCCACGGCAAAGGGGGCGAGGGCATCGCGACACTTGCCGAGGAAAATCACGTCGTACTCGCGTTTGATGGTTTCCAGTTCCGGGCTGCCGGCCAGGGCCGCAATCACTCCCGGAATTTCCCGCCCCTGCAACAACACACAGTCGACATAGCACGAGGCAATCACCCGGGCGCGATCATCCAGGGTGGGTTCGCTGGCCTCGATTGCAGCGGCAAACACCTGGTTCTGCCGCGCGTCGAAATCTTCATACAGCGCGGCCAGCAGCCCCGCGCGATCGCCGAAATGGTCATACACCACCGGCTTTGTAACGCCGGCCAACTCGGCCAGATGCCCGAGGGTCAGGGCATCGGTGCCTTCTTCTCGCACCAGTTGCCAGGCCACGTCGAGCAGCTGGCGCAACCGGTCATCCCGGGACAGGCGACGGCGAGGGGCAGGGGATTGATCGCTTGACATGCTTATATACCAAAAGTAACTTACCAACGGTAACTTAGCTCAAGCCTACTCAATTTGCCTTCTCATCGCTACCCCGACGGAGTCACTGCCATGCACGCGCTGATCGTTGTTGCCCATCACGACCCACAATCCCTCACCCACAGCCTCGCCAAACAGGCGGCTGCCGGCATCACTGCCGCAGGGCACACCTTCGAGATCGCCGACCTCGCCGCTGAAGGTTTCGACCCGCGTTACAACGCCGCCGACCATAAAGTGCATCGCACCCGCGCCACGCCGCCGGCCGACGTACTGGCCGAACAGGCCCGACTCGACCGCGCCGACGCCTTGGTGCTGGTGTACCCGATCTTCTGGTGGTCGATGCCGGCCTTGCTCAAGGGCTGGATCGACCGGGTATTCGTCAACGGTTGGGCGATCGACTACAGCCTTGAGACGAAGGTGGTGAAAAAACTCGGCCACTTGCAGGTGCACTTACTGGGCGTTGGCGGGGCGGACGAAGGGGTGTTTGAACGCCACGGCTATGCCGACGCCATGCGCACGCAAATCGACCATGGGATCTTTGATTACTGCGGTGCGAAAGTGCTGACATCCGAGCTGCTGCTGGACTCGGAAAGCGGCGCTGCCGAACAGCATCTGGAGACGGCGACGAAGTTGGGGCGACAACTGTTCGTCACCCTGCAACCCTGCGAAACCGCCTAAACCAGGCTGCTCTGTATGAGCGCTGCCAGCTGTGCGACCGCAGCGCCTGGCGCTGGTTGGCTGCAATGCAATTCATAGCCAAGGGACGGCACCGGCGGCAGACCGTCGAGTACACATAGGTGCGCAGGCAAACCGATACGGGTGCGCAAGGTCACACCCAACCCGGCATCGACCGCCGCCCAGATCCCACCCACGCTGGGGCTGGTCAAGGCAATGCGCCAGGCAATGCCGGCGCGGTCCAGGGCTTCGGTGGCGGCGCTGCGCAATACGCAGGGTGCCTCGAACATCACCAGCGGCAGCGGCGCGTCCTCGGAGCGCGGTAGTTGGGGTTTGTCCCGGGGCCCGATCCAGTGCATGGGTGTTTGCCCCAGGCGGGTGCGGCAGGACGATGTCTGACCGGTTTCCCAGGTCAGCGCCAGGTCCAGGCTCGCGCTGTCGATCAGGGTCAACAGCTCGGCATTGCGGCCTATCCGCACTTCAAGGCTGATCATCGGATAAAGCCTGGCGAAGCGCCGCAGGATGTCACTGAGCACATGCTCGCCGAAATCCTCCTGCAAACCGAGGCGCAAAGTGCCTGCGGTTTGGGTTTCGTTAAGGCTGCTGAAGACAGTGTCATTGAGGTCCAGCAACCGCCTGGCGTGGCCGAGCAGCGCTTCACCCACCGGCGTCAGCACCAGCCCGCGCCCGGATTTGCTCAGCACCGGCGTGCCGACCTGTTCTTCGAGTTTCTTTAATTGCGCGCTGACGGCTGAGGTCGAACGGCCCAGGCGATCCGCCGCCTTGGCAAAACTGTTCAGCTCGACGCCGGTGACGAAGGTGCGCAGTACATCAAGGTCGAAGGTGGGGCGGCGCATTGAATGGTCCATTAAAACGGGATGGTGGATGCTATTAAATCTGATATTCGGAATGATCCTGGCTTGCTAGTTTTTGCCCGTCAACTGAATTGTCGGAGCGAGCGTCCATGAGCAACAAATTTACCGAGCTGACCCGCGACGTGCTGTTCGCCGATATCTGGGAGCGCGAGGGCCTGTCGCCCAGGGAGCGCAGCCTGATCACCGTGGCGGCACTGGTGGCGATGTACCGTCTGGAGCAACTGCCGTTTCACTTGCAGCGGGCGGTTGGCAATGGCTTGAGCGTCGAGGAACTGGGTGAAGTCATCACTCACCTGGCGTTTTACTCCGGCTGGCCGACAGCGGCGTCGGCGCTGAACCTGTTGGCAGCCATCCGTCTTGCGGAGTAACCCCATGCCTTACGCTCGAATCTCCCTGCACCGCGGGAAATCCCCTGAATATCTGCAAGCGCTTTCACAGGGATTGCATGACGCCCTGGTTGAAAGCTTCAAGATTCCTGACGCGGATCGCTTCCACGTGATCCACCAGCACGAAATTGGCGAGATGATCATCGACCCCAACTATTTGGGCGGCCCGCGCAGCCACGACTATGTACTCATCGCGATCACGGGCGGGAAACCTCGTGATACCGAGACCAAACGGCGGTTTTACCAGGTGTTGGTGGAGCGGCTGGAGGCTACGATTGGGCTGAGCCCTGAGGATGTGATGGTGGTGATTACAACGACGGCGGCGGATGAGTGGTCGTTTGCGGGGGGAAGAGGGAATTAGTAGCACGGGCGTACTTTTCCAATTGGAATGATTGCCCACAAGGTATGGAGAGGTGATCGGGAAATGTCAGTCTGGAAAGGAGGACCTTTCTGACAACCTTTCAGGCGGCTCAGTCTTACTCTTTGCGCTCTCGTGGAATCCAGGAGTAAAGGAATGACTTCCAGCGTCTTGAAGGACGGTTTTCCAGCTGCCTATCGCACCACCCGCGAACGGATCGAAGGCAGTATCGACCTCGGCCGGTTGTTTGCCGCGATCGATGCTGACTCGGCGATTGCGGGGGCAGGAGTGGGTGCAACCATGAGTGTCATAGGCAGCGGCGTCTCCGGGAATATCCGGACACTGGCCATCGGCCTATACGAAGAGTTTGAATAATGGAACTGAGAAATTCCCCTAGAGCTTTTATGGCTCACTATTTTCCGGTTTTAGTCTGTGCTTTTATGTTTGCGCTTTTTGCTCTTGCGGTAGCGGGGTCGTCGATGGGTAGTACCTACATGCGAGGCGTGCCTGCTTATCGTAGTTACACGGGGCTGGATGTGGGTATCGCTTCCATTATCTTGTCAGCGGGCAACTTTCTTATCCTCCGAGGTCGTGACTGGGGCGTCTGGATACTGGCAGGCAGTTGTGTGATGAGCTTTTTCATTGTGCTGTTCACCTACAGCTATCAGCCCCATCCTTTTATCTACACAACGGGGCTGTTGTTCCCGCTGCTAAGCCTCTACCTGCTCAATACCCACCGCCACCGCCAAATGCGCGCAGAACTCGTTCTACTTCGTCACGAACGCGAGCGCTACAAAGCCGGCTTTCGGCCCCCGCGTACTCAGGAGATGGCCCAGGCTCGCCTCGAATACAAAACGGCCCGCAGACTCAAGCGTGAAAATCGCCGCAAATGGAACGCGGCCCTCAACCCTCGCGAAACAAGTCATGAGCATCCAGCAACCGATACGCAATCTCCGGGCGCTTCTCCATGCCCTTGCGAATCGCCGCTGGAATCGACTGCCGGGTCTTGCGACACAACCCCGGCAATTCATCGATAACGATCTGAATCCCGCGCATCGTCTTCACTTCCGTATGGCCCGGCGCGATATGCACGCGAATGCCCAGTTGCTGATACATCAGCTGTTGCATGCGCTCAAGATCGGGCAGGCTTTGCAGGTTTTCGAGGCGTTCGAGCAGGCGTTTTTCTTCCTGGCGCGTCAGGTGCAGGATGCGTGCATCGGCGCCGGGAAGGTCGAGCAGTTGCTCGCGATTGCAGTCGCAGGCGCCGGGTGGGCAGGGTTGGCGAATCGTCATGCAGTCTCCCTCCCGTTACCGGCGCCGTTGGCTTACCAGGTCAGATGAACCCCAAGGCTTTCCAGCTCTTTCCAGTACTCGGGATAGGTCTTGCCGACGCAGTCCGGGTCCTGAATCCTGATCCCCGAGACCTTCAAGCCCGCCAAGGCAAAGCACATCGCGATGCGGTGGTCGGCGTGGGTGTCGATCAGCGCGTTGCACGTGGTGCCCGCCAGGGCCGGATCGCTGGCCACCAGCAAATCATCACCTTCAATGGTCGCCAGGCCCGGACGGATTTCATTCAGGCCGTCATGCAGGGCCTGCACCCGGTCACATTCCTTGACCCGCAGGTTGGCCAGTTCCGTGAAACGTACCGGCGTGTTGTTGAACGCGGCGAGCACGGCGAGGGTGGGGATTGCGTCCTGCATCTGCGAACCGACAACCACCGGTTGCATGTGCGGGAACTGCGCGATCACTTCCTGGGCCTTGGCATCGGGCTGGGTGAAATCTTGCGGGGCGACACCGAGGTCGATGCGGCCACCGGTCAGCACTTCAGCGGCCCACAAATAGGTGGCGGCGGAAGCGTCAGGCTCGATCAGGTAGTCGTGGGCGGTGTAGCCGGTCGGGGCCACGCGCCAGGTGCTTTCATCGACGATGTCCACCTGGGCACCGAAGGCGCGCATGCAGTCCAGGGTCAGGTCGACATAGCCACGGGCGCCAATGTCCTTGCCGGTCAGCGCTACTTCAATCGGGGCTTCGCCGCACGCCGCCAGCATCAGCAGCGCCGACACGTACTGGCTCGACAGGCCGCCGTCGATCTCGAAACGCTTGGCTTGCACGCGGCCAGTGCCATGGACGGTCACGGGTGGGCAACCGGTAGGGCTGTCGACCTGGATGCCATTCTGGCCGAGGGTCGCCAGCAGCGGGCCGATCGGGCGTTTTTGCATGTAGGCGTCGCCGTCCAGCACCACGGTGCCTTGTACAGTGGCCACGGCGGCGGTGAGAAAGCGCATCGCGGTGCCGGCGTTGCCGAGAAACAACGGCTGCGCCGGCAATTGCAGCTTGCCAATGCTGGTGACGACGAAGGTGGTGTCGTCCGGTTCATCGATCACCACACCCATCTGCCGCAGGGCCACCGACATGTGGCGGGTGTCATCGCTTTTCAGCGCGCCGCTCAAGCGGCTGGTGCCCTTGGCCAGGGCCGCCAGCAGCAAGGCACGGTTGGTAATGGATTTGGAGCCGGGGGGCGCTACCTTGCCGTTCAATGGAAAGTTGGGCGGTGTAACGGTCACGGTTTTCTGCGAACTCAAGGTACAAGGCTCCTGCTTCAAGGCGGGTGGCGTTTGGCGGACACGAATAATCGGCCAAACACGCTACCGTTGTCGAGCGGGGATCGTTGAGAGTCGCGGGTTATGGCGCCATGCGGCCATTCATGTCGCCATAGGTGAACGCCTTGAGCGCGTGCGTATCCAGTTGCCCGGTACGCAGGAAGCCTTCGGCCAGGCTGTGCATGGCGCCATACAGGAATTCGGCGATGCTCGAGCCGGCCGTGAGGCGGCGTACGCCCAAGGCTTGCAGCGTCTCGGGCGCGGGCAG
>NZ_JACARK010000263.1:0-10205 GCF_013386655.1 Pseudomonas sp. K5002
CCGACCTGAAAGCCGGGCGCGACCTCAACCTGATCGCCGTCAGCGACACCAGCGAGATCCACGCCTTCAGCGACGGCGGGCACAAATCCACCATCACCACCGACGTGAAAAACCAAGCGGCCACGGTCACGGCCGGCGGCAACCTGAGCATGGTGGCGGGGCAAGACGTCAACATCATCGGCAGCAACGCCACCGCGGGTAAGGACCTGAACATTCAGGCCGGGCGCGATTTCAACGTGGCGTCTGTCAGCGATGTGCACAACGTCGAAGGCAAGGAAAAAGACGGCAAGAAACGCATTAAGACCGCGGATGAGCAGACCACGCAGTTAGCCAGTGTGCTGACGGCGGGCAGGGACTTTACGAGCCAGGCCGGGCGCGACACCACGCTGGTGGCGAGCAAGATCAGTGCGGGGAATGAGGCTTATCTGTATAGCGGGGATAAGTTGAATTTGCTGGCGGCGCAGAACAGTACGCATACGTTGTATGACATGAAAAAGGTCAGCGGTTGGGGCAACAAAAAGACCCAGCGTGACGAAGTGACTCGCGTGACCAACGTCGGTACTGAAATCAAGACCGGTGGTGACCTCGTGCTTAAGAGTGGTGGTGATCAGACTTACCAACTCGCCAAGCTTCAGAGTGGGAAAGACATCACCCTGGACAGTGGTGGTGCCATCACCTTTGAGGCGGTAAAGGACCTGCATCAGGAAAGCCACGAGAAGACCAATAACAATGCGTTTTGGGTGTCTTCCAAAGGCAAGGGCAATACAGATGAAACCCTGCGTCAGAGCCAGTTGATTGCCGAAGGCAACGTGGCAATCAAAGCCGTCGATGGTTTGAAAATCGACATCAACCAGGTTAACCAGCAAACCGTTAGCCAGTCCATTGATGCGATGGTCAAGGCCGACCCGCAGTTGGCGTGGATCAAGGAAGCGGAAAAGCGCGGTGATGTCGACTGGCGTCAGGTCAAGGAAATCCACGACAGCTTCAAGTACAGCAACTCGGGGTTGGGGCCGGCTTCGCAGATCATTATTGCGATTGTGATGGCAGCAGTGGTTGGGCCTATGGCAGCGGCCGCTGCAGGCGGCGGCACTGTCGGCGCCGTCGCAGGCGCTGTTGCGACGGGTGCTTCAACGAATGCAACGGTCAGTGTGGTTAACAATCGAGGCAACCTTGGTGCTGTGCTCAAGGATGTGACTTCCTCGAGTGCCATCAAAGGCTATGCAATCGCGGGTGCCACCGCTGGCTTGACTACCGCCTATTTTGATGGCTGGACAGGAACTCATACGGAATGGACTTCGGCGGGTGGCAAAGTCGTCGGCCCTCCGCTGAATACATGGACAGGAGTAGGCCAGTTTGCGGCTAACCAAACCTTACAGGCAGGAACATCCACACTTCTTAGCAAAGCATTGGGGCAAGGGGGAAGTGCAAGCGAAGCCTTGAAAGGGGCGCTGTTCAATACGTTGGCGGCTGCCAGCTTCAATGCAGTGGGCGATTACACCAAGGGTGTATATGCCGATGGCTCTGTACAAAAAATCGCGATCCACGCCATGGTCGGAGGACTGCTAGCCGAAGCAACCGGCGGCGATTTCAAGACGGGTGCGCTAGCGGCAGGTGCCTCTGAGGCGCTGGTCGTTGATCTGAATAACTTGGTCAAGGGCAATGAAGGCCTGTTGACCATGAGCTCGCAAATTGTTGGTGTTTTAGCTGCGGCGGCACAAGGTGATGTTGATGCCAGTCAGTTGGAAAAAGGCAGTTGGATTGCCAAGAATGCTACCCAGTACAACTTTCTTGGCGATCATTCCGGTCCTGAGCGGGATAGGGCTCGGGAGGCATTTGAGAAAGATCGAGGAATTAGTGCTGCTCAAAAACTGGTAAGCCTGGAAGGGGCCGATCAGCGTAGCGATAACCTGCTGGCGGCTTACAGAAAAGACCCCTACTCGCTCTCTGCGGCTGACGTAACAGAGCTAAACGCTTACCTGCAGGTCTACACCTATGAACAACTGACTCTGCATGGCGAACAGCAGGCAAAGTTAGACGTGGCAAATCTGATGAAAAATGGGCCTACGCCGAACTATGAGTATTCCTACGCGGGTACCACCGACGCGAAAAATGCCTACGCGGACTCAGTCCGAGCTGGGCTTGGTCCTTTAGACCAGTTGATGTGGAGCAGAGACAAAAGCTCGAACGAGCTGACATACCGAGATGCTAAAGGCTATTTGCAAATCAACAATGAGCAGCAAGGGCTCGCGAACATCGGTGGACCAGCGATTTATGGCCTTACAGGGCCGTTAGGGGCATCGATTCGAATTGCTGCTGCGGCGAACGGTGTGCTTCAGGCCGGTTATGGTGCAAACCAAGCGATTAATGGCGATACGTGGAATGCCGCTGGCAACATCCTCTTAGGCGTTGCAGGGATGGCGAGTTTGGGCTTGCCGGGTGTAAGGAATACTAACGCTTCAGGCATTGGCAAAGCATCCGTTGCTGACCGATCACCCCCTACGTTACAAATAGCCGGGGAGGGCGGTAGCGTTTTTGATAAAAATATACTGCGTGTACCAGCAAAAGATGAGCTTGCGGACCAGGCAAGCAAAGAGCTTTTAGATGCGATCTTTGCATTTCCTAGCAATACTCAGGCTTCTAAGGTCGCCACGATGATCGGGGCTTATGACCCTATGACCGGTAAAATTGCTGTTGGTAGCAGCACCGGTAAGGTAACCGCTGAGAGCTTGGATCCTCGCACAGTTAGCTACGTTGAGAGCAAGCTTGGTGTGAAAATAGGTGAATTAACAAGTTTTTGCAGGAATTCTGCTGGTGCATGTGCAGAGGTATCAGCAGTAGATAAGCTTGTCAGGTCAGGAGGGAATCCAGAAAATATCAAATTCACACAGGCTTTACGTCCTAAAACCATCAGGGATGAAGGTGGATACACCCCTAAAGCAGTTATAGAAACATGCCCGAATTGTAAGGTGACTTGGCCGGGGAATAAATGATGGTTATTGATGAACAATGGGTTCCAGGATTTGGAGAAATTGTTACTTGGTTTGCGATGGACAAAGCCGGTGCTATTGCCGTCATGGTGAATAACTGTTTTGGATCGTTACCAAAGGTTTTGTTGGAAGTTACAGCTGTGGAGCAGAAGCTTGATAGCTTAAGTGAGTACTTGTGGGAAGAGTCTGGTGATTACGAAGAATATCCGAAAGCTAAAAACGGTAAAACAATTCTTGATTTATACTCTGCCTGTGCATATCGTCACCTAGACTCTAGGGCTGAAGTGGAACGATGGATAGCGGATCGATCTTCACTCCAAGCCAGGCTGACAGAATATAACCTTCCAGCAATTAAAGGTGTCTATATATACCATGCTATAGAAGGTAGTGTGTCTGGGGAGGACTTCCCTTCCGGTTATGATGGAGAGTCTAAAATGGGGGACTATTTTCGCTACTTAATCCCTAGCGTTAAGGCTGGTATAGAAGATATTCCTTTTGAGCTTAGGGGGGTAGTTGTTGTTTCTGATAGTCTGGAATTTTCAGATGTGAGTTTTTGGTCTGGAAGTTCTATTGATGAGCATTTCTCTCGTATGTATTGACGTAAAAGGGGCAGATTTATTTAAATATTAAATTTAAAAAACTCCAGATGGGTCGATTAAATAAATCCGTCCCCTTTGACCCAGTCCCCTTTGACCCATTAACCCAAGAGGTTCCTGCAAGGACAGAAGGACCTACTCGGGGTGCTTCTTTCGCCACGGAGTTTGATCCTAAAACGGGCAGTACGAGGCAATGGATGGAAAGCTATGACCATGCAGGAGAAGTAATCCGTGTCCACCCGAAAAGTATTAATGGGCAGCCGGTTGATGCTCAGCACTACCCTCCGACCGCAGCAGAGCTAAAGAGTTGGGGGCAGCAATGAGCATGGAAGACATAGTGGCTGACAGACTTGGAAGAGCAGTTGCTGATGGATTTGATATTTTTAAAATATCAAAAGAGGCACTTGATATTTACCAAGATCCAAACCTTTCTCTCACAAAAGATTTAGACATTGCGTTGTTGTCACTAATGGCAATGGTCGAAGGGCCAGAGTTTGAGATGACAGAAAAAGAATTTTATGATTTTTTATCTGATATTCGACAAATGTAGTTTTCAATATACCCAACTTGATCAGGCACTATCGACACCGGCCTTGCGCCGGTGTTTTGCACTCTATTTGCACCCTTTTTGCCGCCTTCCTGCACTCATCCTGTGAGCGTAATGCGTAAAGGGGACGGATTTATTTAAATATTTAAAAATCCAGATGAGTTGATTAAATAAATCCGTCCCCTTTGACCCCAAAACCTTCATCCCGATAAAAAATTGAGGCCTGTCGAAAATGTTGCCATTCAAGTTTGTGGACATCCCGCCTTCATATGACGCGGCCGAGGTTTTTTATGTGCGGATTGACCCGTCCATTGGGATTGCAGAGGAATTGATAAGATCGCTGTATTACCTGCTTTGGTTGCCGGGGTATTTTGGATTTAACTGGGATGCCTTATATGATTGCTTAAGAGATCTTAGCTGGATTCCATGCCACAAAATCGTCCTTGTACATGTGACTCTTCCAGAATTGCCAAGAGAGGATCTACAGGTATACCTTGAGATTCTACGTGATGCGGTCTTTGATTGGATTGGTGACGAAGGGCACGAGATAGAAGTAGTCTTCAGAGAAATTGATAGGCTTACGGTCGAGGATCTGCTAGACAAATAGCTTAAGCCGCTGGTGCAAAAGCAACTGGGGCCGCTGGCGGTGACGCTGAAAAGATTGTCACAGTCAGCAAAAGCCGCTTTCCTGAATCAGCGCAACACATCGAAGATGCTATTGACGCGGGTAAGCCTGGTACTCTGACCATAGATCGCGCGAATGCAGCATCACGCAGGCGTGACTCTTTGCGCGGTACTGAAACCAAGCCAGGCCTTGATCGTGATGAATATCCACCTGCAATGTTTCAAGAGGGTGGTCAAGGTTCCTCCGTAAGACATATCAACCCTAGCGACAATCGCGGGGCTGGTGCCTGTGTTGGTGCTCAATGTAGAGAGTTACCAAACGGAACGAAGATTCGAATAGATGTGGTGGATTAGAATATGTCCAGCTTGGAAAAATTGTTATCGAATGCAAGCTCATCTTTGAGTGATCATGCGCCGGAAATTTCTGGGCCGTCACATAGATTGGCCGGTGCTTTATCTGATCAACTTTTAAGGATGCTGGTTCAACGCAATGGCTTCTACGCCCTAGAAAGCGCTTTACATGTGTTTCCCACACATTCTAGTCAGGACGAAATTGGTCTTCGTGATTGGAATGAAGATACTCTTTGGCGCGGTGCTTATAAGGGTATTGCCGATGGTTGCTTATTTTTTGCTGAAGACATTTTCGGTGGGCAGTTCTGTATTAAAGATAACAAGATTTATATTTTTGACCCGGAAACCGGGGCACTAGAGTATTTGGCCGACGATATTGAAAGCTGGGCAAAAATAATACTTAGTGATTATGAGGCGCTCACGGGCTACCCGTTAGCGCATCAATGGCAAAAGAAAAATGGTCAGCTTCCCACAGGAAAACGTTTGTTGCCGAAGGTGCCATTCGTGCTGGGAGGAGAGTTTGTGCTGGATAATATGTATATGGCAGATGCTGTGGAGGGGATGAGGTTTAGGGCTGATATTGCCCGCCAAATTAAAGACTTGCCAGACGGAGCTGAGATTAAACTAAAAACTGATAGTTAAGTGGTTAGAGTTATATGAAGAAGTCGGTGCACGCCACCGTTATTGCGAATGCGGGTATTGGTGGTCCCCTATTAACAACAAGCGTAAAGGGGGCGGATTTATTTAAATATCGTAAAGGGGGCGGATTTATTTAAGTATTAAATTCAAAAAGTTCCAGATGAGTCGATTAAAGAAAATAGGGGGCAGACCACGTTTTAAGGCTGGCAGAGTTGCTCTTTAAAAACATAGAAGAATAGTGGTCTGACGCCTATTTCCTCGCGTTAATGGTCGGCCTGCTGGCGAAGCGACTAGCAGCGACTTCAAAACCGGTGCTGCGGCTGCCGGACTGAATGAGGCACTGATCAACCAGCTGGCTTGGGCAGCACGCGGTAATGACGACATCACGTTGATGCTGTCGCAGCTGACGGGCTTGTTAGCAGCTGCAGCCGTTGATGGTGATCTTGAAAAGGGCTCGGAGATCGCCCAAAAAGCCTCGACGTACAACTGGCTGACTCACCGTGAAATTGAGGATGCGGACAAGGCGAGAGCTGGGTGTAGTGCGCTCGGAGCGGGAGCGGGTGCGTGCGAGAAGAAAATCATCAGGGATATGGACGAGCTCGATAAGTCCAGAAACCTTGGAATGTTTGATCTTGAGCGCTCATTGCAGCTATCAGTTTTGCGAGATGGAATGACGCAAGGTGAGTACCGTGAAGCACTGCTCGACGGCTTCAATGGCCTTGATCCGAAAGACCTGGTCTTCACGGGCTACGCGCCTGCCAATGAACTGGGTTACCGAGCTGAGGCTTTAGGCAGTCACGTTGTGGACCTTGCCGCCGAATTTCCTGGGCGGTTCAAGGCGGGGCTTGAAGGTCTTATAAACAATTACGACCAAATTCCCGCAGGCATCGCACAGTCGGCCAGGGATGGCGTCGATTGGTGGACGGGCCCGATTCCAGCACAAGCCATCGCCCGGGCTGAGGACAAACTGGTTTTCTCCACACCCGAGCAATTGGGCGACAGATTGTTCGATATGACATTGGGCACTGCGGCAGGTGCTGCCGGCGGACTGGTTGGTGGGAAGGCGATTGAGTGGTTTGCGGGGCGTTGGGCTACACGGGCGGGGGCGGAAGGTGTTGGTGCAAAAGGGCTAGGTTCTGCTGGTACGGGCACGACGGCGGGTAGTAATGTTGCAAGTACAACGCCTAAAGTTAATGTTTTTTGGAATAAAACAACAGTTCTAGATAGGACTGTTTATCAACGTAACGCCCTCTTTGACCCAGAGGCCCTATCGACCTGGAGAGTACGAGGTAAACTGTTGAAGGCTCAAACCTTGAGAGGATGGCCTCGGGTCGAGCACCAATTGGGTATGATGGGAAATCAGTTGAGTTACATCATCTCTCGCAAACTGAAGTTAATGGATTCGCTGGTACTCGTGGTTCACTTGCAGAAGTTGGTTCTGTTTTTCATAGCCAGAATAGCAGTGTTCTTCATGTCCCATCCAATGCCGCTCAAAGCTTTAGGTATACTCGTTACAAAGACTCTGCAGAATACAGAAACCCTACGACTGACTATGTTTCAGTTCCTACGGATTTGAATGCAAAAACATTGACAAAGCAGGATAAAGAGTTTAGCTCTTATCAGTCGGATTATTGGAAGTTGCGGGCTCGGAGCGGGGAGTAATTAGGCGTGTATTATTCGAGAATAATTAATCTTATTAAAGAGTCGGATTTCGTTGAGTTTGCTGATTATGGTGACGGGATTGCTGATGAGTGGATTTATAAAGCTGAAGCTCGTCTTGAGTTGAAGTTGCCTGATAGCTATAAATGGTGGCTGAAGTGTTATTCTGGCGGGGAAATATCTGGGGAGGAGATTTATAGTATCTACGAAATGGATTTTGATAGTGTAAGGGGTGGTGATATCGTTTATATGTCAATCGTTAACGGTCGAAATGGGTTGTGTGGGAAGGAGAGGCTATTTATCTGCGAACCGCCGGGTGCAGGGGAATCATTTTATTTTGCCACGGACGAAGGTCTTAATGGTGGAGAGTATCCTGTTTATAGGCTTGAATTTTCTGATCAAACTTATAGTTTGTATGCGAAAAACTTTATCGATTTCTTAGAAAAAAGAATAATGTCTTTCAGTTGAATAACGATTCTGCGTTTAAAAAATGATTGAGAAACGCTAGGTGCAAAAGAAGTAGCCGGAATCAGTAAGAATAATTTTCCTGTTCTTTTTGACGGGGAGTTCTCTACTAAGCAGTTGCTTGGTACCGCTAAGACAACCGGTGGTAAGCAAATCAACTATCATGCCGCGGATCGTATGGTAAATCCGCCTAAAGGCAGTAGCGTATAAAGGGGACGGATTTATGTACGTAAAAGGGACAGATTTATTTAAATATTAAATTTAAAAAACTCCAGATGGGTCGATTAAATAAATCCGTCCCCTTTGACCCCTGCTCTTCTGCTAAGAGTTACCGCTGAGGGAGGGGCAGCAATGCCAAATCGTCTAACAGTCCTAGTTAAAGATGGGAGAATAGGTAATGGACAATAAAGAAGCGCTTAAAGTCATTGACAGTATGATGTGGGTAAAGAAAGCCTCAATTTTCCTTCTGTTGCTTGATTATGCTCTACGTAACCTTGACTCGGCGAGTGATACGCAAAAAAAATGTCAGGAGGCAGTTGATAAGTGTTGGCGATGGTTGTCTGATCGAGGGCTCAGTGCTGATGAATTAGCATATTATCTAGACTCCGATGATATGCAGAGCGGACCGCTGGCAGAAGGAAATTTTGCATCTGAAAGCGTAGAACAAAATAGTTTAATTTTAATATTGTTGGTGATCGGTTTTTTTGCCAATAAGGCCTATAAGATTGTAGGGCTACAAGAGCAAATGTCTGAGCCGGTATGTGAGGCGGACGAGAGCTCTGCTGTATATATTGTTGATTATGTTGAACGGATAGGCTTGTCTGATAAGTTGAGTGTTTATCTATCTGTACACGTTTTGGAAAATAGGGGGCAATCCACGTTTTAATGCTGGCAGAGTTGCTCTTTAACGTAAAGGGGAAGGATTTATTTAGGACGTAAAAGTGACGGATTTGTTTAAATATTAGATTTAAAAACTCCAGCTAGGTCGATTAAATAAATCCGTCCCCTTTGCCCAGAGTGAGTATAAAAAATGGAAAACTTGGAACTCTCCGAGTTAAAATTTCCGAGTATGAGAGAGGAGCTGGTTTCCTATCTGGCAGGTTTGTCGGACTCAGATTACCAGTACCGTGCCTGGGTAGAACGTTCATCGCCGAATTTAGCTTATGATGAATTTGATTACACAATACATTTTTTATATGACGATACAGGGCTCGCTGAAAATGCATACACTTGGATAGGGCTAGTTTTGAAAAATGATCAGGAAGCTAGAGCCATCGAGGACGTGGTTCAAGCTATTGACGCGCTTTTTGATAAGTATGGTCCTGATCTTTCTGATACAGAGTATTTGGAAAAAGAAGAGTGGGCACGCATAGTGTGCGTTTCTAAAGATGCTTTAAAAGTTTTGCTTCCTGGTAAATGAGGTTGTTTAACCTAGTTAAAGGGGCGGCACCCAGGCCGCCCGGCTTTTACTCAGGATGGATCGGTATTGAGTCTGCGACTGATGACATCCAGCAAATCACACCCATCGCGCAGCGGAATAGCCAGCAATTGGGCGAAGTCTTGAAGCACCACAGCATCGCTGCTGAGCTGTTCACGGAAGGCCAGGTTTTCCAGCAGTTGGGTGACGGCGCGAATCCGGTACACGGCGGCGTCGTGGAGGACGTCGAGGGGTGCATGGGTGTCGATAAGCAGGGCGGGGACGGTGCAGTCGTGGCCCGTTAGGGGCATATATTGGTTCATCTTTGACTCTCTACTTAAGTGATTTAGGCAATCACTCAAACGTCGCCAAACGTATGGGTGACAGCTGTACGCAGGTTGGCGAACCGGCAGTAGAGAAAACCGGCAGACCCTAAGGTCTCCCGCGCACAGCCGTCATAGAACGACTTTGCAGGCGAGCAAGTGGCTGCAAAAAGCCACCAGCTTACGCATTCTCTACCGTCAGGTCGCCAAACCTGAATCGCCATGTGGGCGACGGCCCGGACTATAAGCCCGCACCCAAACCCACGCAAGGCAGCAAAGTACTGGCTCAATCCCAATGCCTCATGTCTTCACCCCCATTGCCGACACACTGGCGTTGATTAAACGCATTCACCACCAACATTAAAGGACTGATGTGAAAAACCTTCTCCTGGTTCTCCTCTCCACCCTCATCCTCGGCGGCTGCGTCAGCCAGCCCCTCACGCCCGAGCATCGTGCGCAGGTCAAGACGGTCAAAGTGCTGCCCATAAAGTGGGAAAAGAACATGGTCTACATGGGCCGTGAACAAGCCTGGGGTGCGGCCCTGGGCGCCGGGCTTGGTGCGGGCGTCGGCATGGCCAGCGGCGCGTCCAAGCTGGG
>NZ_JACARK010000264.1:0-8570 GCF_013386655.1 Pseudomonas sp. K5002
GGCTCAACAACCAGCTGCCGGCAGGCTCGGCCTGGGCGGATTCGGCGCAGATTGCCGAGGCGGTCAGCGGCGCCCTCGACCAGCGCGGCCTGCGCCCCTTGCATGACAACCGCGCCCCCGACCTGCTGGTAAGCGCCGACGTGCGCCTGGAAAAACGCCTGCGCCAGGTCCAGGACGACTATGGCTACGGTTACGGCGGCTATAACCGCTACGGCAACGGCTACGGCATGTACAACACGGTGCCGGTGGTACGCACTTATGAAGTGACGGTGGCCGTGGCGCGCATCAGCCTGTTCGACGCGCGCACCCGCCAGCCGGTATGGAGCACCAGCGCCGAAACCACGAGCCAGGGCAGCCTCAGCGAGCGCGCCGACTCGCTGCGTGAGGCGATGCAAAAGGCAATGACTGCCTACCCGCCCAGTTAGCAGCTATTCTCATCTCAGGCCCGGATTGTCTTTTGGAGAAAAACCATGCTTCGTCGTATTGCTGCACTTGCTGTTGTTGTGTTGCTGGGCGGTTGCCAGACCAGCCAGGTCAACCATGATTTCGACGCCAGCCGGGACTTTGGCGCCTACCGCAGCTGGAGCTGGAAAGAACCCGCGCTGCAATACCGCCCGGATGACCCACGGATCAAGAGTGACCTCACCGAACAGCGCATCCGCCAGGCCGTGGGCGAGCAGCTCGACCAGCGTGGCCTGCGCCCTGCGGCGCCGGGCACCAAGGCTGACCTGAATGTACAGACCTACCTGATCGTCGAAGACCGCCAGCAACAAGTCACCACCAATTACGGCGGCGCCTGGGGCGGCCCGTGGAATGGTTACTGGGGCGCGCCGATGTATAACGAAACCCGCAACATCACCTACAAGGTCGCGACCATCCAGATTGACTTGCTCGACGGCAAGGATGGCAAGCTGGTGTGGCGTGGCAGCGATGAGCAGATCCTCGCCAGCTCGCCTGAACCCCAAGACCGCAGTGCCGCTATTCGTGCCACGGTGACCAAGGTGCTTTCCAACTACCCGCCGCATTGATCGCCTGATCAGCCCTCCGCCAGTCGTCGATCTATGGCGACTGGCCTGCAGCCCCCGCCGCTCTTGACTACACTCCCAAGCAACACAGGAGAGTAAGCGCTCGGCAGTGTGCCGGCAAAGGAGTGCTCGATGTCTCTTCGACTTCGTTCCGGTCACCACGCCGGGCCTGCAAGGCAGCGCGGTGCGGTTGGCTTGGTGGCGGTCTTGACCCTGGGCATGGTGCTGGTATTCATGTTGCTGGTGGTTGATAGCAGCCGTTTGTACCTGGAAAAACGCCAGTTGCAGGGGATTGCCGATATGGCGGCACTGGAGGCAGTGCAGCGTAAGGGGGATTGCCTGCCCGCCACCAATACCGCGCCCACCTATGCCGGTGCCAGCGCAGTGCGCAACGGTTATGTCATCCCGCCGGCAAACGCCCTGATAGTGAAATGCGGCGTGCTGACCACCGGCGCCACCAACCAGCGGGTGTTCTCCGCAGACGCGACCAAGACCGATGCCATCCAGGTGACTGCCTCGCGCCCGATCATGACCAGCGTTGCCGGGGGGGTCTGGGCGTTGTTCAGCGGTAGCGGCTACAACTTCAACACCCAGTTGTCTGCCGTCGCGGTGGCGGCGCCGAAGATCCTGCCGCCTCAGGCGCAACTGACGATCAAATCGACCCTGGTCACTGTGGACTCGAGCAAATCAGCAGCACTGAACCTGTTGTTCGGCCAACTCTTGGGCGGCTCACTGAACCTGAGCGTGGCAGGCTGGCAGGGCCTGGTAGACACCAACATCAACTTGCTCAGCTACCTCAACCAGTTGGCGTTGAACGTGGGCGTCACGGCCGGAGCCTACGATCAACTGCTGACCAAGACGGTCAAGATCAGTCAACTGGTCGACGCAGCCATTACGGTGCTCAGTGCCGGAGGCAATACGGCCAGCGTGGCGGTCAGCGGTCTTACCAGTATCAACGCGATAATCGGCAACCTTGATGTCACCCTGGGCAGCCTGCTTCAGCTGCAAACGGGGGCGGTGTCGGCGGGGCTGAACACCAGCCTGAATGTGTTCCAGCTGGCCGAAGCCTTTGTGCAATTGGCCAATACCAAGAACGGGGCGGTGGCGACCATCCCGGTGAATATTCCGGGGCTGGTGAATGCAGGTGTTCAGGTCAAGGTGATTCAGCCACCGCAGTTGTCCGCTATTGGCGATCCGCGGTTTGCCGTGGATAAAACTTCAGCAACCCGCATTTACGTAAAAACGGCTCAGATCAGCGTCGGCCTGACGTTAGGGTTGCCACCGCTGGATTCTCCCGCGGTGCAGGCCGCCCTGAACGGCTTGGTCGGGCCGCTTTCGGACGTTTTGAACAACTTGTTGAGCTTGAACCTGGGAGGCACCATCAGCTCGGTGCTGTGTGTACTGGGTGGTTATTGCCAGATGACGAATTTGCAGGTGCTGTCGTCATCCTCAAACCCGCCGGCCGCCAGGATAGATGTGGTCCTTCAACTGGGCACGGCTGAAAGCTATGTCACCGGGTTTACCTGCGTCAGCGACGCTACCAAGACCCTGACCACCCAGACCAATGCCTCGATCGTTACCGTGCAAATTGGCCAGAGCCCGCAACTGATCAACGCGTTTAACAGCAACACCACCCTTAATCCGATTCCTCCAGTGCCGGTGGTGGATATCGGATCCATTACCTGTTTCAAACCCTTGCTGGGCCTGGGGCCTACCACTTGTGATCCGTCCACCCGCAAAGCGTTTTACGGGGGCGGCCTGGGCTTGAGCGTCAACAGTCCGGTGGGCGCTGCGACAAGTGCCTTGCCCCCCCACACGTACCTCCAACCGCCGGAAATCAACCTGCCGCCGCAGTACTACGCCTCATCGACAGCCAGCCTTCTCAGCGCGATCAGTAACGCGTTGAGCGGTATCCAGTTCCAGGTCTACAAGCCAACGGGGTTCAATCTGCTGGGAGGGTTATTGACGACGGCGGGCACAGTGCTAAACGGGCTCAACAGCACCTTGGGCACCGTGATTGGCGGAGTGCTCAGCCCTATTCTGGACCCGGTGGTGAACAGCCTGTTGTCGAACCTTGGGGTTAACCTGAACGCGGTGGAAGTGGGCGCCAACCTCAGTTGTCGGCCGCATGGGCAAGCGGCTCTGGTGAATTAGGCTTCAACCACCGGCAACTCCACACAGAACTTCGCCCCATGCTCGCTGTTGGCGACGCTCAACCGGCCGCCCATGTTCTCGACAATGCCGTAGCTCACTGACAACCCGAGGCCGGTGCCCACGCCAATCGGCTTGGTGGTGAAGAACGGCTCGAAAATCCGCTCCAGCAGCCGCGGGTCAATCCCGCCGCCGTTGTCCTCGACCCAGATGCGTACGTGGCGGCTGTCCTGCTCGATCTGCACCGAGATCCACGGTTGCAGGTCGCGGTCGTGCTCGCGTTTGCTCAGCAGGGCATCGCGGGCGTTGACCATCAGGTTGATCAGCACCTGCTCCAGCTGGTCGACATAGCCTTTGACCTGCACCGTCACGTCTAGCTGTGCCACGCGCAGGTCCACGCCTTTGCCGCGCATGCCTTCACTGAGCAGCGACAGGGTGCCTTCCACCGCCTGCGCCGGGTTGAAGGGCTGCTGTTCGACTTCCGAACGGCGGCCGAACACCCGCATGTGGTCTACCACGCGGGCTGCGCGCTGGACCTGGGAGTCGATACGCTGGAGTTTTTCCGTCAGGTAGTCGATTTGTGCATCACCGTTGCTCAAGCGCTTGAGCACGTTGACGATGGCCATGCGCATCACATTCAACGGCTGGTTGATCTCGTGGGCCAGGCCGGTGGCCATTTCGCCGAGGGTGGCCATTTTGGCGCTTTGGGTCAGTTGCTGCTGGGAGCGGCGCACTTCGGTGTTGTCGCGGCCCACGGCCTGCACTTCCTGCAACTGGCCCTGTTCGTCGAACACGCCCCGGTCCGACCACACCCACCAGGCATGTGTGCGCCCCGGCAGTTGCAGGCTGATTTCGGCGGTGCTCACCGGGAATTCCGGGGTGAGCTGGCGGATGCGCAGTACAAACGCCTCGTGTTGTTCGTCCGACAACCATTGGCTGAGGTTCATGCCCGGCAGCTGTCCAGGCAGGCATTCCATGTAGTTGGCCAGGGGCGTGTTGCCGAAGGTCAGGGTCAGGTCCGGAAGGTAGCGGCAGATCATGGCCGGGGAGTCTTCCACGAGGATTCGATAGCGCTCCTCGCTTTCCTTGACCCGTTGCGCCGCCAGGGTCGTCTCGGTCACATCCAGCCACAGGCCCACGGCTTCCACGGGCAACCCGAGGTCGTCGCGCAGCAGCCGGGCTTCATCCAGCAGCCAGTGGTAATTGCCCTGTGTGTCGAGCACCCGGTAGCGACTGCGCACGCTGCCTTCGCGCAGCAGTTGGCGGGTACGGTCGAAGTAGAGGTCGCGGTCTTCGGGGTGGATCCACTGGTTCAGCGTCGCCGGGGTGAAGTCGGCCAGGGTGCGGCCAAGCAGCGGCAGCAAACTGTCGCTGAAGAACACCGGTTGCAGCGTGCCCTCGACGTAGCGCTGCACATAGATCACAGCCGGGGAACTGGCGATCAGGTTATCCAGGCGTGCGTGGGCGGCGGCGGCCTGTTGCTCCTGGTTTTTTATGTCGCTGATGTCGAGCATGAAGCCCACCAGGCGGCGATGCTCACCCGAGCCCAACGCTTGCCCCTGCACGCGATACCAGATGGGGTTAAGCGCCGCGTCGGCACGTTGCAGGCGCACGCTGGTGGACAGCGGTTTGCCCAGGGTCTTCAGGTCTTGCAGGCGGCTGGCGAGTTCTTCCCGGTCGGCAGGGTGAATCAGCTTGAGCCACATGGGTAGCGACAGCTGTGTGATGGCCTCGCCTTGGCTCAGGGTGTGCAGCAGCGGTGGGGCGAGTTCGAGGTCTTCAGTGTGTGGGGACAGCTCCCACCAGCCGGTGCCGAGCAATCCTTGCAGCGCGTCGAGGCGTTCCAGCTGCTGTTGATGGCGCAGTTCGCGCAGGCGGCCGAGCAGCGGTGCCGCGAGGGCGGCGGTCAGTTGCAACCAGTCACGGTCGCTGGTGTGTTCCTGGCGGTGATACACCCCGCACAGCAGCCATGCGCCCACGCCCAGTCCGTCGCGGTAGGGCACCAGAAAACCATCGGTATTGCCAAACAGGCCTTGCAGGCGTGGGTGTTCGCTGTGGCCACGGTTTACCTCCAGGCTCACTGGCGCCGTGCCGCCCAGGCTGTCGAGGCTGGAGCCCAGGGCTTGGCCGTTGCTCCAGAGTACCGGCGCATCGTGGGCGGTGTAACAGCCCTCGATGCACCACGCCTGGCCCTGCTCATCCAGCAAGGCGATGGCGACGCAGGGGATGTGCCAGTGCTGGGAAATAGCCTGCAGAGTGTCTTGCAGTACTTCGGGCAGGCGCACCAGGCTGCAGACCCGCAGTTGCTCGCTGATCTGGTCGCTCACCCGTTGATTGTGTTCGCGCACCTGGGTGAGTTGGCGATGGGCAATCAGGTCGCCAATGTCCAGCAATTGCAGGAGCCAGCCCTTGCCTTCGGGTTGAACCCAGCCACGGGTATGCAGGGTTTGCCCGGCGAGCCCCTTGAGCTCCAGGTCCAGGCTTTGCCCCTGCCAGTCGCTGGGCGTGCCCTCGATCACCAGGCGGCTCGCCGCAGTGAGGTAGTCGAGCAGCGAGGGTGCCTGTTGCTGTTGCGCAGCGGGGTGTTCGAGTCGATGGCGAAGCGGGCCATGGACATCCATTACGCGGCCCTGGGCGTCCAGGTAGAACAACAACGCGGCGGTTGCCGGGATCGCTGCCGGTGCGTCAGCAGGCAGCTGGTTGCCGCGTCCGAGCAGGCGGCCGAAGAGTTTATCGCCTGAGGTCAAAACTGCATGCTCGACTGGGCGGACAGCATGGGAGGCAGGGCGGGGACGGTACCGATGCCTGGCAGTACCAGGAACGGCAGCACACTTTGGAGGCTGGACGTCGGGTAGTTGATGTACACCGTCAACACGCCTGACGAGTTGTAGACGGCCGTCACGTACCCGGGAAGGAATTTGAACTGGGAGGGGATCCACGCCAGTTGTGCCTGCGCCGCACTGACGGCCTGCAGCGGCAGTGCCGTGACGTAGCCAGGCGTGGCGGGGTCCAGCGCGACGCTACGTCTTACGCCTTCGGCGGCGGCCTGGGTAAAGGACTGCATCAGCAATAACGGCAAGCTGTAGCTGACCAGGCCATAAAAGATGGCAAAAAAAATCATGAAGACCATCGCGAACTCCAGCGCGGCGGCACCTTTTTGCTTTTTAGCGAGGCCTTTTTTCATGACTCGTCTACCCTGACTACAATTACCTGATATCAGCATAGAATCATTCAGCAAAAAGGGATTTTTTTTACGTGATTCAAAGCCTCGTCCTGGTCGTTTGGCTCGCGCTGTGCGCTGTGCAAGATATCCGTCTACGTCAGGTCTCCAACCGTTTGACCCTCGGCGCAGCCTTGCTGGCGTTGGGTTACCTGTTCTGGAGCGGTACGACCTGGCTCGGTGCACCGGCTGTCGAGGGCGGTGTGGCCTTTGTCCTGGCGTTGTTGTTCACCCTGCCGGGGTACGCGCTGGGCCGCCTGGGCGCCGGTGACGTGAAGCTGATCGCGGCATTGGGGCTGGCAACCGACTACCTCTACGTACTGGGCACTTTTATCGGCGCCGGCCTCGCGAGCGCAGCTTGGCTGTTGCTGGCGCCCAGGGTGTGGCCGCTGATGAATCAAGGGCTTAGGAACACCTTGCAGTACCTTGATCCGGCACATTCGGCCAGGCAGCCGTTCGTGCCGTTTTTACTGATCGGTTTTTGCCTGTCCTGGTTTTGGATCCCATTAGTCGCCACGTAGGGTAACGCTATGTACATAGTAGGAAAGTACGTCTACGTTTATGGGTAAGTTGTATGGGAAAAATGGTCGGAATGGATACATCGGTCCTTTTGCTTGCCAGGCATGGAGTAGCGCGTGAACAAGCTTACCTCTCAAGTGAAAGTGCTCGTGGTGGACGATCAGCCTTTGATCGTGGAAGAGCTTTGCGAATTTCTTGAAAGCAACGGTTACCGTTGCGTCCCTTGCGCATCCAGCCAGGAAGCCATCGAGCGTTTTCGCGACGATGCCGAGATCGGCCTGGTGCTGTGCGATCTGCATATGCCCGAGATGGATGGCATCGAACTGGTCCAGGCCCTGCAACACCTGGCCGGCAAGCAACGGGTCTTTGAGGCCATCATGCTGACCGGGCGTGCAGACAAGCAGGACGTGATCAAGGCCTTGCGCGCCGGGATTGCCGATTACTACCAGAAGCCGATCAATTTGGGCGAGCTGCTCGAAGGGTTGCAACGCCAGGTGGTCGCGCTGCAGGACCGGCAGAAAGATCTCGACCTGGGGCACCTGAACCAGAAGCTGCAGTTTCTCTCGGCGTCCATCGATGACCTTTATCATGACCTCGACAAGGTGCGCAGCAGTCCGCAATCCGGCCTGTCGACTGAAGCCGAGGGTGAAGTCAGCGACACTGACCGGGTTGAAATACCGGCGATCTTCAATCAGTTGTCGCCCCGCCAACTGGATGTCGCAAGGCTGGTAGGCAAGGGCCAGACCAACTACCAGATTGCCTGTGAGCTGGGCATCACTGAAAACACCGTGAAACTCTACGTGTCCCAAGTGCTGCGCCTGACCCATATGCACAACCGAACCCAGTTGGCGCTGGCGTTATCGCCGAACAATTCTGCGGCGCGCCAGCGCGTCACTGCGCATTAGTTGTTGCTGCCTGGGGTGTTGCCGCCCAGTTTCTGGTCGTAGTACTCAGGAATAGGGTGTTTGTAACTGTCCAGCAGGCGTTGCATGGCCTGGTCGCGTTCAGCGGGCGTGGCCTTCTGCCGGATGGGAGATGCGCGTTCGCCACTGACCTGCAGTTGCAGCCAGCCTTCGGTCTGTTTTTGCTGTGGCGAAGAAGGCCCCGGCTCAATAGCCAGCACCGTCAGCGGCAGGCTGGCGAACAGCAGCGTGGCGAGCAGTGTGAATTTCATCGTGTGTACTCCCTTCAAAGACCTATTTGACCGGCGCTTGCAGCACGTCGCCTACGGTTGCGACCTGATCTTTTGGCGCTGTCGTCGGTGAGACGGGCGCCTTGAGTTGCTGCGCCCGGGCCTGGGCTTGCGTCACTTGTTCCGGGCTCAGGCCCATGCGGCTGGCCACTTGTGCGGCTTGTTCCCAGTTGTCCTGGTAGATCATCAGCGTCACCAGATTGATCGCCGCCAGTTGATCGCTCTGCTTGAGCTCCATGGCCGTCAAGAATTCGAAGCGTGCATCTTCCACGCGCCGTTGATTGAGGTACACCACGCCCAGGTCGTTGCGGATTTTCTCATCGGTGGGCGACATCCTGGCCGCGCGTTGCAAGTGCGCCATGGCCTGGCCGTTGTCTCCCCTGGCCGCTGCCAGCTGGCCGAGCCCGTGCTCGCCTTCGGCAGCCATGCAGGTGCCGAGCAGGCTGCGGTACAACGGTTCGGC
>NZ_JACARK010000265.1:0-10606 GCF_013386655.1 Pseudomonas sp. K5002
CTGCACCCGGCCCACCTGAGCGCCACCGACCAGGTGATCATCTGGAACGTGCGCCTGCCCTACGCCTTGATGGCGGTGTTGGTCGGTTGCGCGCTGTCGCTGGCGGGCGCCGAGATGCAGGCGATCCTTAACAACCCGCTCGCCAGTCCATTCACCCTGGGGGTTTCCTCGGCGGCGGCGTTGGGCGCGTCCCTGGTGATTGTGTTTCCGGTGACGACGCTGTGGGTGTCGGCCAATACGGCGATTTCCATTTCAGCCTTTGTGTTTGCCGCCGCCTCGGTCTTTTTGCTGCAAGCCATGTCGCGCCTGCGCGGTGCCGGGGTGGAAAGCCTGGTGCTGTTCGGGATTGCCCTGGTGTTCAGTTGCAACGCGGTGGTCGCCCTGTTGCAACTGGTCGCCACCGAAGATGTGCTGCAACAACTGGTGTTCTGGACCCTGGGCAGCGTGACCCGGGCCAACTGGGACAAGCTCGGCATCCTCGCGTTGGTGGTCGCCGTGGTCATGCCCTTTTCCTTCGCGGCCGCGCCACGCCTGACCCTGTTGCGCATGGGCGAAGACCGCGCGCAAAGCTTCGGTGTCGATGTGAAGCGCCTGCGGTTTTTCTCGTTGTTGCGCATCAGCCTGCTGTCGGCCACCGCCGTGGCGTTTGTGGGAACCATCGGATTTATCGGCCTGGTGGGTCCGCACATCGCGCGGATTCTGGTGGGTGAAGACCAGCGCTTCCTGCTGCCGGCCAGCGCGCTTGTCGGCGCGTTACTGTTGTCGCTGTCATCCATCGCCAGCAAGCTGATCATGCCCGGGGTGATCGTACCCGTGGGTATCGTCACCGCGCTGGTGGGCGTGCCGATTTTCGTGTTGCTGGTGTTCAAGCGCGGGAGGCAGTTATGAGCAGCGGGCTGTCGATTCAGAACGCCCAGGTCAGTTATGGCCGGCGCCAGATTGTGCATGACCTGAGTTTGCCAACCTTGGCCCACGGCAGCCTGACCGCGTTGATCGGGCCGAACGGTGCGGGCAAGTCGACGTTGCTGCGGGCGGTGGCGGGGCTGGAAAAGATGCAGGGCGTTGTCAGATTGGGTGACCTGGACCTGACGAAAATGTCCGTCGGTGACCGCGCCCGGCGTGTGACCTATATGCCGCAAAACCTTCCGCCGGGCTTGAGCCTGAGTGTGATGGAAAGCGTGATCGCGGCGCTGCGGGTGGCGAACGTCGAGGGCATTGCGCTTTCAAGCGACGCGTGCATGCGCGAGGCCTTTGATGCGTTGCAAAGGATTGGCATCGCTCATCTGGCGGATCAGCTATTGAGCACGTTATCCGGCGGCCAGCGGCAACTGGTCAGCCTGGCGCAACTGATTGCGCGCCGGCCACAGGTAATGCTGCTGGATGAACCCACCAGTGCGCTGGACTTGAACTACCAGTTGAAGGTCATGGATTGCGTGCGCGACCTGGTGCGGGAACACAACCTGATCGCCGTGGTGGTGCTGCACGACATCAACCTCGCGGCGCGCTATGCCGACCATATCGCGGTGCTGCGCCAGGGCCGGCTGTACGCCAGTGGCGCGGCGGATGACGTGCTGGATACGGCGCTGTTTGCCGAAGTCTATGGTGTGCGGGTACGCATCGAGCGATGCTCACAACAAACGTTGCAGGTGTTGGTGGACGGCGCCGTAACCTGACCTCCCTACGGGAGGAGGGTTTCTGAAGAGATGACGGTGGCGTACTCGCCGTGCAGGTTGCCCAACGACATGGTATGTACCGCCTGCGCCGAATGCATCTGCCCGAAAAAGTCCGCCTTGTCGAAGGTGTAGCAGGCATCTTCGATAACCCACGTCTCAAACCCCAGGTTGCCGGCACTGCGGGCCGTGGCCTCCACCGAGTTATGGGTGGCCACGCCCACCAGCACCACTTGCCGAAGCCCGGCCTCACGCAACCTCGCTTCCAGCCCCGTCCCACAAAATGCGTCCGGCACCCGTTTCTGGATCAACTGCTCACCCGCCTGCGGAATAAATGCATCCTGAAACTCCACCCCCGACTGCTGCGGCCAGAACACCGATTCCGGTGAATGGGACAGATGCTGCACATGAATCACCGGCCAGCCTTCGCGCCGCCAATGCGCCAGCAACGCCAGCATGCGCGCCTCGGCGTGCGGATTATTGCGCCGTCCCAGCCTGGGATGGTGAATGCCTTTTTGCTGGTCAATCAGAATCAACGCTGCGCCCGCACGAATTTCCATATCGATAGACCCAAATGTTTCATTGAATTTTCGTCACCCTAACATCACCTATACCTACAGGCATTCGCTCAAGCGTCACCACCCTTGGAGAGCTTCATGATCGACCTGTATTACTGGACCACCCCCAACGGTCACAAAGTGTCGTTGTTCCTGGAAGAAGCCGGCCTGCCTTACGAGGTACACCCGATCAACATCGGCCAGGGCGATCAGTTCAAGCCCGACTTCCTGAAGATCGCCCCCAATAACCGCATCCCGGCCATCGTCGATCAGAACCCGACCGACGGCGGCGCGCCGATTTCCCTGTTCGAATCCGGTGCGATCCTGCTGTACCTCGCGGAAAAAACCGGCAAGTTCATTCCCCAGGACCTGCGTGGTCGTCAGGAAGCGCTGCAATGGCTGTTCTGGCAAATGGGTGGCCTGGGCCCGATGGCCGGCCAGAATCACCACTTCAGCCAGTTCGCCCCGGAAAAGATTCCCTACGCGATCAAACGCTATGTGGATGAGACCGCCCGCCTGTATGGCGTGCTGGACCGGCGCCTGGCCGACCGCAAGTTCGTGGCCGGCGAGGAATACAGCATTGCCGACATGGCGATCTACCCGTGGATCGTTTCCCACAAGTGGCAGAGCCAGAAGCTGGAAGACTTCCCACATGTAGAACGCTGGTTCAACCACATCAAGCAACGCCCGGCGACGGTGCGTGCCTATGAGCTGGTGCAGAAGGTCAATCCGCCAAAATCCTGAAGGTCAACGGGATCAAAATGTGGGAGCGGGCTTGCTCGCGAATGCGGTGGATCAGCCACAACTCTTTTAGCTGATACACCGCATTCGCGAGCAAGCCCGCTCCCACACTGATTTGTGCCCGACTGGAAACCTTACGCAAATCCTGAAATAAGCATCGCCTCCCGCTTGCGTCGTTTCGCCGCGCTCACTAACGTAGCGCCTTTACTGACGCTACCCCCCGCAGGAGCTTTGCCATGGCCTCGCCAGCCCTCTCACACTTTCTTCCCCGGTTCGGCGTTGCCGCGGCAATTGCCAGTGCCTTGGGCCTGGCCGGTTGCCAGTTACAGAGCACCCAAGACACCCTGCCTCCGGTTTCCGGCGTACAGCCGATCAAGGGCCTGGCGCAGAACGTTTCGGTGCGCCGCAACAGCCAGGGCATCCCGCTGATTGAAAGCAGCACCTTCCACGATGCGCTGTTCACCCTGGGCTACGTGCACGCCAGCGACCGCATCACCCAGATGGTCACCCTGCGCCTGCTGGCCCAGGGCCGCCTGGCGGAAATGTCCGGGCCGGATGTGCTGGATGTCGACCGTTTCATGCGGGCGGTCAACCTGCGCAAAAGCGCCGGCGAGCTTTATAACGCCTCGTCGCCGCGCCTCAAGCGCTTCTTTGAGGTGTATGCGCGCGGGGTCAACGCCTACCTGTTCCGCTACCGCGACAAGCTGCCGCCAGACCTGGCCCAGACTGGCTACAAGCCTGAATACTGGAAGCCGGAAGATTCGGCGCTGCTGTTCTGCCTGCTGAATTTCAGCGAGTCGACCAACTTGCAGGAAGAGCTGTCGTCATTGGTGCTCGCGCAAAAAGTCGGTGCCGACAAACTCGCCTGGCTGACCCCGAGCTACCCGGATGAACCGCTGCCAGTGGCCGAGTCCGACAAGCTCAAGGGCATCAACCTGGGCCAGATCCCGGGCCTCGCTGCGCTGACCAGCCTCAGCGAGCACCTCGACACCCTCAACACCCTGGGCACGTCCAGCTCCAGCAACTGGGCGATCGGCCCGCAGCGCAGCCGCAGTAACAAGAGCCTGCTGGCCAATGACCTGTCGACCTCGATGCAGGCCCCGTCGCTGTGGAACTACGTGCAGATCCGCTCGCCGAAATACCAGGCCGCCGGTGTGTCCATCGCCGGTTTGCCAACCCTGCTTTCCGGCTTCAACGGCAAGGTGGCCTGGAGCATGAGCCAGGTCTCGGGTGACACCCAGGACGTATTCCTGGAGAAGGTCAAGCGCCAGGGCAACGCGCTGTACTACGAGAACAACGGCAAATGGCTGCCCGCCATCGTGCGCAACGAAACCTACTTCGCCAAGGGCCAGCGGCCGATTCGCGAAGCGGTGTACGAAACCCGCCACGGGCCGCTGCTCAACAGTGCCCAGTCGCTGACCAGCGGCTACGGCCTGGCGTTGCAAACCGCCGATTTCAAGGACGACAAGAGCCTGGACGCGTTCTTCGACCTGTCACGTGCGCAAACCGCCGGTAAAGCGTCTGACGCCACCCGGGAAATTCGCGCAATTGCCTTGAACATGGTCTTCGCCGACGCCAGCAGCATTGGCTGGCAAGTGACCGGGCGGTTCCCCAACCGCCGTGAAGGCGAAGGCCTGGTGCCATCGCCGGGCTGGGACGGGCGTTTCGACTGGGATGGCTACGCCGACGCGATGCTGCACCCCTACGATCAGGACCCGGCCCAGGGTTGGATCGGCACGGCCAACCAGCGCACCATTCCCCGTGGCTACGGCATGCAACTGTCCAACTCGTGGGCCGCGCCGGAACGCGCCGAACGTATCGCGCAACTGGCCGGCAGCAGCAAGCATGACAGCCGCAGCATGATTGCCATGCAGTACGACCAGACCACCACGTTTGCCGCCAAGCTCAAGAGCATGTTCCAGGCGCCGGGCATGGCCCAGCCGCTGAAACAGGCGATCGATGGATTGCCGGTGGCAGACCAGGCCAAGGCGCGGGAAGCACTGGGCCGCCTGATGGCCTTCGACGGTCGGCTGGCACCCACCTCCGCCGACGCGGCGATTTATGAGTTGTTCCTGCAGGAAAGCGCCAAGCAGATTTTCCTCGACGAACTCGGTCCGGAAAACAGCGCCACCTGGAAAGCCTTTATCGGTAACGCCAACCTGTCGTACTCGGCGGTGGCCGACCACTTGCTGGGGCGCGAAGACAGCCCGTTCTGGAATGACGCCCGCACCGGGCAGAAAACCGACAAGCCGGCGATACTCGCCCGCAGCCTGGCCGCCGCGATCACCGCAGGCGACAGCGCGCTGGGCGCCGATCACAAGGCCTGGCAGTGGGGCAAACTGCACAGCTACACCTGGAAGAACACCAGCGGCCAGGCCATTCGTGGCCCACTGGCCGCGGGCGGCGATCACAACACCCTGAACAGCGCACCGTATAGCTGGGGCCAGAGTTTCGACACGACCCAGGTGCCGGCGCTGCGGATGATTGTCAACTTCGGCCTGGCGGAACCGATGATGGGCCAAAGCGGCATCGGCCAATCCGGCAACCCGGCCAGCCCGAACTATGCCAATGGCATCGACCCGTGGCTGAAGGCGCAATACCTGAGCTTCCCGATGCAGCCACAGAACTTTGACGGGGTGTACGGGAAGACGCGGTTGACGCTGGTGCCGGGCAAGTAACCCGGTTTCCCTGACTCAACCGGATCAAAATGTGGGAGCGGGCTTGCTGTGGTGAGCGGGCTTGCCCCGCGTTGGGCTGCGAAGCAGCCCCATCAATCTGTGGTGAACCCGACGGGGGACAAGCCCCCTCACCACAGCAAGCCAGCTCCCACATTTGATTGCATGCATTCCGATAGAACTTCTCCACCCGCCCCCGCCTCATAATTAACAAGCCCACCTCCACGGCACGCCCATGGACCTTGTTATCGCCCGGCCCGAAGGCCTCTACTGCCCCGCCGGGGATTTCTACATCGACCCCTGGCGCCCGGTGGAACGTTCGGTCATCACCCACGCCCACGGCGACCACGCCCGCACCGGCAACCAACACTACCTGGCCGCAGCCCCCGGCGAAGGCATCCTGCGCTCGCGCCTCGGCCAGGACATCAACCTGCAAACCCTGGCCTACGGCGAAAGCCTGCGCCACCACGGCGTCACCTTGAGTTTCCACCCCGCCGGCCATGTCCTCGGCTCCGCCCAGGTGCGCCTGGAATACCAGGGTGAAGTCTGGGTCGCCTCCGGCGACTATAAAGTCGAGCCCGACGGCACCTGCGCGCCGTTCGAACCGGTGCGCTGCCATACGTTTATCACCGAATCGACCTTCGGCCTGCCGATCTACCGCTGGCAGCCCCAGGCGCAGATTTTTGCCGGGATCAACGACTGGTGGCAGGCCAATATCGCCGCCGGCAAGGCGAGCGTGTTGTTCTGTTATTCCTTCGGCAAAGCCCAGCGGATTCTCCACGGCATCGACGCCAGCATCGGCCCGATCCTCAGCCATGGCGCGGTCGAACCCTTGAACCGGGTGTACCGCGAAGCTGGCATCTATATCCCTGAAACCCTCTACGCCGGCGACTTCAAAAAGACCGACCCTTTATTGCGCCAGGCCCTGATCATCGCCCCGCCCTCCGCCGGTGGCAGCACCTGGATTCGCCGCTTCGGCGACTACAGCGACGCCTTCGCCAGCGGCTGGATGCGCCTGCGCGGAACCCGGCGTCGGCGCGGCGTGGATCGCGGCTTTGTGCTCTCGGACCACGCCGATTGGCCCGGACTGTTATGGGCCATTGAGCAAACCGGTGCCGAGCGGGTAATGGTCACCCACGGTTCTGTGGGCGTATTGGTCAGGCACCTGCGGGAAAAGGGCCTGGATGCCCAGGGATTCACCACCGAATACGGCGATGACGAAGAGGAGGCCACGTCATGAAAGCCTTCGCCGAGCTGTACGCCAACCTCGACGCCACCACCTCCAGCAACGCCAAGCTCGCCGCCTTGCAGGCTTATTTCCTACAGGCGCCCGCGGAAGATGCGGCATGGGCGGTGTACTTTTTATCCGGCGGCCGGCCCCGACAACTGGTACCCACCCGGTTGCTGCGGGACATGGCCACCGAAGCCGCGAGCATTGAGCCGTGGCTGTTCGAAGAGAGTTATCAGTCGGTAGGCGACCTGGCGGAAACCATTTCCCTGCTGTTACCGGAATCGCCCCACACCTCGGACGATGGTTTGGCCGCGTGGCTGGAAGAAAAACTCCTGCCCTTGCGCGGCCTGCCGCCAGAAGAACTGGCAGAACGCCTGCCCGCGTTGTGGGCACAGCTGGATCAACCGAGCCTGATGCTCTGCATCAAGCTGATCACCGGCAGCTTCCGGGTCGGTGTGTCGAAGTTGCTGGTCACCCGCGCCCTGGCCGCCATGGCCGGGCTGGACAGCAAACGCGTGGCCCAGCGGCTGGTGGGCTACACCGACCTGTCGAACCGTCCGACGGCCGAAGGCTACTTGAAGCTGATTGCCGCCGAATCGTCCGACGAACACGCCCAGCGTGGCGGGCAGCCTTATCCGTTTTTCCTGGCCCATGGCCTGGCCCAGCCGGTGGAGCAGTTCGATGCCTTGCTCGGCTCCCCTGCTGACTGGCAAGTGGAATGGAAGTGGGACGGTATCCGCGCACAACTGGTCAAGCGCGAAGGCCGCTTGTGGGTCTGGTCTCGGGGCGAAGAACTGGTCACCGAGCGCTTTCCGGAGCTTCATGACCTGGAAAACAGCCTGCCCGATGGCACGGTGATCGACGGCGAAATCGTGGTGTGGAAGGACTCGGTGCAACCCTTCGCCCTGCTGCAACAGCGCATTGGCCGCAAGACCCTGGGCAAGAAAATCCTCGAAGACGCGCCGGTCGCCGTGCTGGCTTATGACCTGCTGGAACACCACGGCGAAGACTGGCGCAACCACACCCAGGCCGAACGCCGGGCGCAACTGGAGCTGGTGGTCAGCGACTGCGACCAGCCAACGTTGCGCACGTCGCCATTGCTGATCGGCGATAGCTGGCAAGACTTGGCAGAGCAGCGTGAGGCGTCCCGCAGCCTGGGCGTGGAAGGCATGATGCTCAAGGCCCGGGACGGGCTCTACGGCGTGGGCCGGACCAAGGACATGGGCGTGTGGTGGAAGTGGAAAGTCGACCCGTTCAGCGTCGATGCGGTGTTGATCTACGCCCAGCGCGGCCATGGCCGGCGCGCCAGCCTGTACAGCGACTACACCTTTGCGGTGTGGGACGGCCCGCCCGGTACTGAGCGTACGTTGGTGCCGTTCGCCAAGGCGTATTCGGGGCTGACCGATGAAGAAATGCGCAAGGTCGACGCCATCGTGCGCAAGACCACCGTGGAGAAATTCGGCCCGGTGAGCAGCGTCACGCCGAGCATGGTGTTTGAACTGGGTTTTGAAGGGATTGCCCTGTCCAAGCGGCACAAGAGCGGGATTGCGGTGCGTTTCCCGAGGATGTTGCGCTGGCGCCAGGACAAGGCCGTCGAGGAAGCCGACAACCTGGCGACCCTGCAGGATTTACTGGCCTGACACGCCTCTCAAGAACGCCACCGATCAATGTGGGAGCGGGCTTGCTCGCGAAGGCGGTGTGTCAGTCAATACATGTACCGACTGATCCACCGCATTCGCGAGCAAGCCCGCTCCCACATTTGAAAACCTCATACGCCCCAAAATAATGCATAGATTGATCAATGCCCATTTTCGGGCATTTCCTACTGGCACAACTCCTTAATCTCACCTTTTAAAACGACCATTCGGAACTATGGTGCAGAAATTGCTACTTGAGTCCGGTCTGACACCGTTCAGTAACAGTCCTAACCGCGCCACAAGCGCTTATCTTGGTTTCCAGGGATTACATAATGAAAAAAGCATTGCTGACCCTTTCTGCACTGGCTCTGTGCATGGCCGCCGGTTCCGCGCTGGCCAAGGAATACAAGGAATTGCGTTTTGGTGTCGATCCGTCCTACGCGCCATTTGAGTCTAAAGCCGCTGACGGCAGCCTGGTGGGCTTCGATATTGACCTGGGCAATGCCATCTGTGCCGAGCTGAAGGTCAAGTGCAAGTGGGTCGAAAGTGATTTCGACGGCATGATTCCAGGCCTCAACGCCAACAAGTTTGACGGCGTGATTTCCTCGATGACCGTGACCGAAGCCCGTGAAAAGGCGATCGACTTCTCCAACGAGCTGTTCTCCGGCCCAACCTCGCTGGTGTTCAAAAAGGGCGCAAACTTCTCCACGCCTGAGTCCCTGAAGGGTAAAACCGTGGGCTACGAGCAAGGCACCATCCAGGAAGCCTACGCCAAGGCCGTACTGGACAAGGCCGGTGTCACCACCAAGGCCTACGCCAACCAGGACCAGGTGTACGCCGACCTGACTTCCGGCCGCCTGGACGCTTCCGTGCAGGACATGCTGCAAGCCGAACTGGGCTTTTTGAAGTCGCCAGCCGGTGCTGACTACGAAGTCAGCAAGGCCATCGACGATCCACTGCTGCCGTCCAAAACTGCGGTCGGTATCAAAAAAGGTAACAAAGACCTCAAGGCCTTGTTGGATAAAGGTATCAAAGCGTTACACGATGATGGCACCTACGCCACCATCCAGAAGAAACACTTTGGCGATCTGAACCTGTACAGCGGCAAATAATGCCTGGGGCGCCCTTCCTCTGGAGGGGCGCTTTTTTATCGCCATAGGTCCTGATTTATGTTCGAAGATCTTTTGCAAACCCTGGGGCTCAGTGCCTTCAGCTTGAAGGGTTTCGGCCCGCTGTTGCTGCAAGGCACCTGGATGACCGTCAAGTTGTCGGTGTTCTCCCTGGCCGTCAGCGTGTTGCTGGGCCTGCTCGGGGCTACTGCCAAACTGTCCAGCCTGCCGTTCCTGCGGGTTCCCGCGCAGATCTACACCACCCTGATTCGCGGCGTGCCCGACCTGGTGCTGATGCTGCTGATTTTCTACAGCCTGCAAATCTGGCTGACCAGCTTTACCGACTTTATGGAATGGGACTACATCGAGATCGACCCATTCAGCGCCGGGGTCATCACCCTGGGCTTTATCTACGGTGCGTATTTCACCGAGACCTTTCGCGGCGCGATCCTCGCCGTGCCCCGTGGCCAATTGGAGGCCGCCACGGCCTACGGGCTCACGCGTGGCCAGCGGTTTCGCTTCGTGACCTTCCCGCAGATGATGCGCTTCGCCCTGCCGGGCATTAACAACAACTGGTGCGTGATGCTCAAGGCCACCGCCCTGGTGTCGATCATCGGCCTGGCCGACCTGGTCAAGGCCGCTCAGGATGCCGGCAAGAGTACTTATCAGCTGTTCTATTTCCTGGTGATCGCCGCGTTTATCTACCTGTTGATCACCAGCGCGTCCAACTTCGTCCTGCGCCGCCTCGAACGGCGCTACTCCGCAGGCTCCCGGGAGGCAGTGCGATGATCGAACTTATCCAGCAATACTGGCGCCCCTTCCTTTATAGCGACGGCCAGCACATCACCGGGCTGGCCATGACGATGTGGCTGCTCAGCGCGTCGATCTTCATCGGCTTCCTGGTATCGATCCCGCTGTCCATTGCGCGGGTGTCGCGCAATCGCTGGGTACGCTGGCCGGTGCAGTTCTACACCTACCTGTTTCGC
>NZ_JACARK010000266.1:0-2554 GCF_013386655.1 Pseudomonas sp. K5002
CCGGGGGCGAAGCCTGTGACGTTGACCAGCACCACCGGCATGCCGCGCTCGCGGAACGCGTCGAGCAGTGCACGGGAGCGTTCCACCACGGCGCCGATGGGGTGGATGAACGGGTATTCGGCGATGCCTTTTTGCAAGTCCACGATGATCAGCGCGGTGTTGGGATCCAGCAAGGTGACGGCCATGGGATGTCCTCGAACGGATAGGGGGCTCAAAAGTCGGCAAGGCGCTCCAGCAGCTTTACCGCTGCCGCGAGTTCAGCTTGTTCTTCGGCAGACAGTTGCTCCTGCAGCGCCCGCAGCAGCCAATCGTCCTTGGCTGCCCGGCTGGCGATCAGGTGCTTACGAAAGCCGGGAGTCAGCTCGATCAGGGTTTGGCGCCCATCGCTGGGGTCGGGTTTGCCCCTGATCGCTTTCATCGTTTCCAGCCCGGCCACGGTGATGCGCATGGACTGCGGCCGCACGCTCTCCGCCCGGGCCAGGGCCGAGACGGTGCTGGGCCCGTCTCGGTCCAGGCGCAGCAGCACCGACTTCTGGGCGGAAGTGAAATCGTTCGGATGGGTTTGTTCCCGCAGCCGGCGTATCAGCTTGCCCAGGGAGATGCGCAGCTCGGCAGCCAGGGCGGCGGATTGGGTTTCGGAGGTGATGGAAGGTTTGTTCATGCCCGGACGTTAGCATGCGTGCAGAAAAACTGTACAGTTTAGCTGTATGAAATTTTTGTCATAAAAGCCCGCGTCGACGGTCCTTTTGCCGGGGCGTTACCTGGTGTCGCGGCTGGGCGTGCTGTCGTTCATGGACCGGGATGGTGCAAGACCGAATGCTATGTGGGTGACCGATTGTTGGGCGTGGATGATGAACGGGTTCTGCAACTGTTCACGGACTTGATGAGCCGCGCATTGACCTGATCGATATTCATGCGCGGCTTTTTCCCGGCCTATCAGGTGTGTTGATAGCGGTACTCCTGAGTCACCCCTTCATAGCCGTAGGCACTGGCCCGGCAGTCGATGATGTGCACATTGGAGTGTGGGTGCAGGTTGCCGATCAACTCCGCCAACAGCGTGTAGGCCTCACGATGAAAACGCGCCTTTTGCGCCTTGGTGTTGGTCTCATCGGTCACGGTGACTTCCAGGCGGAATGCGTTGCGCCCATGTTCGGCCAGCGAGCGGTTATGAATGAACCACTGGTCATGCGGTACAAAATCGAGAATCAGCAAGGTCTGCTCCGGGCGTTTCTCGAGCACTTCACAGGTCAGTGCAGTGAGCTGTGGGACGAGCTGGCGCACCAGTTCGGGATTGCGTTCTCCGGAGATTTTCAGGGTGATGCCTGGCATGGCGAATTCCTCGTAAGGGTAGGGTGAGGTGCCAGATTAAGAAAATTATTCGGATCTGAAAAACGGGAAGATATAATGATATCTATCGGAAAAAACGCAGGTTAGACATGCGCCCCTTTGACCTTGAGCAACTGCGCTCCTTCGTCGCCATCCTGGAATCCGGCAGCCTTTCGGCGGCCGCGCCCAAGCTGTGCCGTTCCCAGTCCGCGCTCAGTGAGCAACTTCGCAAGCTGGAAACCTTCACCGGCGTGACGCTGCTGGAGCGCGGCAAAAAAGGCGTGAGCCCCACACCTGCCGGGGAGCGCCTGCTGGCACATGCGCGTGAATTGCTCGCGCTGAGTGACTGCGTGCTTGAGGATATGCGCGGCGTAACCTTGAGCGGCGAACTGCGCTGGCCATCACCGACTATTTTTTGCCCAGCGCCATCGCGGGTATGTTGAAGGGGTTGCGCACGCGATATCCGCAGCTTCGGTTGCATGTTTCGGTGCGCAAGAGCCTCCAAATCGAAAAGGGCGCCAACAGCGGCGAATTCGACATTGGCCTGTCGATGCGCATCCTCGATGGTCGCAGCCTTCCCGAAGGCATTCCCGTACGACGAGAGGCCCTGCGGTGGGTGGCACTCAGTGGGTTCGACGCACAGCACGAACTCGTGGCGCCGCTGCCGTTGGTGGTACTTCCCCAGGATTGCAGCTTGCAGCGGTTCACCATCGACCTGTTGGATGCGCGCGGGGTGCCGTATGTCATTGCGCATTCCGCGTCCGGGGTGGCGGGCCTGCAATCGGCACTGCTGGCGGGGCTGGGCGTGGCGTGCCTGAACAGCTCGGCCGTGCCTGCCGGGGCCGAGGCATGCCGGTCGATTCAAACGCTTCCGGCGCTGCCCGATGTCGAGTTCAGCCTGTTACCGCCGCGTCCGGGCGAGGCTTCGCTGGTCAGTGCAGTGCGAGAAATGTTGATCACGCACTTTTCCTAGCGGCTCAAGATCGCCGGCTGGCCCCCGGCGGCTGCCCGGTGACGCGCTTGAATGCCCGGCTGAACGCGGCCTGGGAGTTATAGCCAAGGCGTTGCGCCACGGTTTCAATGGGCAGCCGCTCCAGCGTCAGCCACTGGCTGGCCAGGCGCATCCGCAGTTCGGTGGCGTAGCGCAACGGTGGCGTGCCGATCGTGGTTTGAAAGTGTTGGGCGAACACCGAGCGCGAGGTATGACACTGCGCCGCCAGCTCTTCCA
>NZ_JACARK010000267.1:0-341 GCF_013386655.1 Pseudomonas sp. K5002
GGGGCTGGACAGCACCGGCAGCGGCCCCAGTGGCGCACGAATCATGCCGCGCATGCTGATCATCGCGGCGCAGGACGGCCCCGTGGTGGTGCCGGTGGACGAAGTGGACGGTATCCATGCCATTGATGAACGCACCTTGAATGCGGCATCTGCGTCGGGCACCCAGGCCAGCGCCCGCTATACCCAAGGGGTGTTGCAGTGGAAAGGCCGCAGCCTGCGCTGGCTGGACGAGGCGCAATTGTTGTCTGCCGTGACCCGGAGCCTCACATGACCCCCGACCAGATGCGCGATGCCTCGCTGCTGGAGCTGTTCAGCCTGGAAGCCGACGCCCAGACCCAGGT
>NZ_JACARK010000268.1:0-595 GCF_013386655.1 Pseudomonas sp. K5002
CCGGCGCTGGCCATGCCCAGCACCCGGGCGCGGGCGGTCAGGCCGTGTTTTTTGACGGCTTCAGCAGAGGCCAGAATCAGCGCGGCGGCACCATCGTTCACACCAGAGGCGTTGCCTGCGGTGACGGTCTTTTCCGGACCATTGACCGGCTTGAGTTTGGCCAGGGCTTCCAGGGTGGTATCGGCCCGTGGATGCTCGTCGTGCTCGACCACGGTTTCGCCTTTTTTGTGGGCGACACGCACCGGTACGATTTCTTCGGCGAAGAAACCGGCGGCCTGTGCAGCGGCAGTACGTTGTTGGCTGCGCAGGGCGAAGGCGTCCTGGTCGGCGCGGGAGATTTTATAGTCGTCGGCCACGTTGTCAGCGGTTTGCGGCATCGGGTCGACGCCGTACTGGGCCTTCATCAACGGATTGATAAAGCGCCAGCCGATGGTGGTGTCTTCCAGCTTCATGTTGCGCGAGAACGCCGCATCGGCCTTGCCCATCACGAACGGCGCGCGGGACATCGACTCGACGCCACCGGCAATCGCCAGTTCCATCTCGCCGCTGGCGATGGCGCGGAAGGCCGTGCCGATCGCGTCCATGCCCGAAGCGC
>NZ_JACARK010000269.1:0-7980 GCF_013386655.1 Pseudomonas sp. K5002
CACGAGATCGTGCTGTACCCCGACGACTTCCTCAGCCCGCAGCGCCATCGCGACGCCAGCGGCGTGGAGCACGAGTGGGACGGCGAGCACAGCGGCGAAGCCTGGCAACAGGGCCCGGTGATCCTTGCGTGGCCCGGCGTACTGGCCAGCGGCAACTGGGAAGGCTACAACCTGGTCATTCACGAACTGGCCCACAAGCTGGACATGCTCAACGGCGACGCCAACGGCCTGCCACCCCTGCACCACGACATGCGCGTGCAGGAATGGGCCAGCGTCATGCAAAGCGCCTTCGACGACCTCAACCGCCAGCTCGACCGCAACCCTGACGCCGAAACGGCCATCGACCCCTACGCCGCGGAAAACCCGGCCGAGTTCTTTGCCGTCACCAGCGAATATTTCTTCAGTGCCCCGGATTTACTGGTCAGCAGTTATCCACAGGTGTACGAGCAACTGAGCCACTTCTACCGTCAGGATCCCCTGGCGCGCCTGCACCAACTGCAGGCCGGCGACGTGCGGTATCAGACGGAACGCCAAGCGCACTACGACGTCTGACGCATGGCATCGGCGTCAGAATATGCCTATAATCGCCGCCACTTTTAGGCCAATCCGGCCATGTTCCATGGCCAACTACGGGGGCAACGCCCAATGAGCTACAGCAAGATTCCGGCTGGCAAAGACCTGCCGAACGACATCTACGTCGCCATCGAGATTCCGGCCAACCACGCGCCGATCAAATACGAAATCGACAAAGACAGCGACTGCCTGTTCGTTGACCGTTTCATGGCCACCCCGATGTTCTACCCGGCCAACTACGGTTTCATCCCCAACACCCTGGCAGACGACGGTGACCCCCTCGACGTGCTGGTCGTGACCCCTTACCCGGTTACCCCAGGCTCGGTTATCCGCGCCCGCCCGGTCGGCATCCTGAACATGACTGACGACGGCGGCGGCGATGCCAAAGTTATCGCAGTACCACACGACAAGCTGTCCCAGCTGTATGTCGACGTGAAGGAATACACCGATCTGCCGCCACTGCTGCTGGAACAGATCAAACACTTCTTCGAGAACTACAAAGACCTCGAAAAAGGCAAATGGGTGAAGATCGACGGTTGGGGCAACGCAGACGCCGCCCGCGCCGAGATCATGAAGTCGGTCGCTGCCTACAAAGGCTGATACCGCTATTCGCTCTGAAAAAGCCCCGATTAAACGGGGCTTTTTTTGTGGGAAAAATATAAACATCCGGCTACTTTAATAAACATATTTACAGCAATTGTTTAACTAGCTTAATTAACTAGCAGAATAGTCCTGCGATAAGGAAACACCTACATACAGCAACTCAACGCATGGTTTATTTGATCTGATTTTACGGCCAGTAAACTCTGCGTTTATGAATACATCAGGTGATCGCTTAAGAGCGCTATTACGGGAAGTTCATCTTTCCGCTTCCGACTTCGCCAAGAACCGCGATGTTACGCCTCAACACGTAAACAACTGGTTCAAACGCGGCGTCCCCATGGGCCGGCTCAACGAGTTCGCAGAATTGTTGTGCGTCACCAGCCGTTGGCTGCGCACAGGCGAAGGCCCCAAACATCCACCCGCCAACTACCTGCTGGAAGGATCCGATGCAGACACCTCCCACCGTATCGCCCGCGAGACCAGCGGCAACTACATCACCCACCCGGTCTCGGGCCCGGTAAAAATCGACGTGGAGATCCCCCTCCACCCCACCTTCACCTCGACCGAAAGCATCCGCCTCTCCCTGCACACCCTTGAAGCCATCGGTGTAAGCCCGGAGCGGGCGCTCGGGGCCTACATGGTCGGCAACAGCATGATCGACATCATCCAGGACGGAAGTACCCTTGCCATCGACTGTGGTCGCAAACAGATCATCGATGGCGAAATCTACGCGGTAGAGCACGACGGAATGCTGCGGATCAAATACCTCTACAACCGTCCAGGAGGTGGCCTGCGGATGCGTAGCCACAACAGCGCCGAGCATCCGGACGAGTTTTTGACCTATGAGCAGCGGCATGAGCAGAACTTTGAGATTCTGGGTTGGGTGTTCTGGTGGGCGACACTGAATAACCGCCGCCCGCCGGTGCCGCTGGATGCGCATTTATTGGGCTACGAAGGCTCTAAATCGGATCCGGAGCTGGGAAATTGAGGCGAATATGGGTATTATCCGCCGCACATTTGGCAGGGGGTTGGCGTGAAGCCGGTCCGCCCTGCCTGGCGATGCGGAGGAGTTCCCGCTGATGCCCCTTATCACCTGGGTGTGAGCCTGGGTGAACGATTTGAAGGCTGGTGAGGTTTACCAAAAATAAGCTGAACCAGTCCCCGAGAAGCCGGCCACAAGCCGGCTTTTTAATGCCTGGAAGAAATGCGCTACACCTGCCAGGCATCGAGCTATTTGAGAACGCGCCAACCGCTCCAAGGCACGCAAGCCGTCTTTTCCATCCTCAGGACATTCGCCTGATACGTCGCTAAAAGCCCGTTCCAAGAACACGTTTCGCATACCTGTCGTTACCAACGACATGACATCAAGACGTGTCGCAGAAATCGAAATATAGCGACACGTAGTGCACGCATGTTTACACTGACGCCACGAAAGGGCGCCCTGATGAGCCCCTCTTACCTTTAGACGGATAAGTCAAAGACCGAGCCCCATCCATGACCGCATCCCACCTTCCCTGGCAGGCTGACAAGCCCTACAACCAGCTTCCCACTTTGCCACCGGCAACTGTTCTGGAAACCCATGCAGTGCTCAAACGCTGCATTGAGGCCCGCACAGCCCTGGCCGAATTGAAGCAAGCGGCTGAGCTGATCCCTAACCAGACAATGCTGATCAACACCATTCCATTGCTGGAGGCCAAGGACAGCTCAGAGATCGAAAGTATCGTCACCACCACGGATTTGCTCTTTCAGCATGCTCAGGATGGAGATAGCCACGCAGACCCAGCGACCAAGGAAGCACTGCGCTACCGCAAAGCCCTGCAGAAAGGTTATCAATCGTTGGCCGACCGCCCACTCTCCACCGGTACTGCAGTCGAAATCTGCCGCACGCTTAAAGGCGTGAACATGGATATACGCCGGGTGCCAGGAGTCCAGCTAGCCAACGACCGAACCGGCGAGATCATCTATACCCCACCGGAAGGCGAAGATCGCTTACGTGACATGCTCGCCAACTGGGAGCGCTTCCTGCACAACGAGACCGACCTGGATCCATTAGTACGTATGGCGGTTAGTCACTATCAATTCGAAGCCATTCACCCATTCACCGACGGCAATGGCCGTACCGGGCGAGTGCTCAACACCCTGTACCTGATCCAGGAAGGCCTGCTGAATCTACCGATTCTCTACCTTAGCCGTTACATCATTGCCCATAGAGCCGATTACTACCGCCTGTTGCTTGATGTCACTCGCAAACAAGCCTGGGAGCCTTGGCTGCTGTACATGCTCAGCGCTGTGGAAGAAACAGCACGCTGGACTTGTGCAAAAATTGCCGCTATTCGCAGCCTGTCCGAGCACACCACCCAGTTTGTTCGTGAGCAGTTGCCGAAAACCTATTCCCGCGAGCTGGTAGACGTCATTTTCGAACAGCCCTACTGCCGCATCAGCAACGTCGTCGACAAACAGATTGCCCAGCGTCAAGCAGCCTCCCGTTACCTCAAAGAACTAGTCGCCATCGGCGTTCTGCAAGAGGTTCAGGTTGGCAAGGAAAAGCTCTTCATCCATCCCAAGCTGATGCAGTTACTCACTCGCGACAACAATGACTTCAAGCCATACGCCTGAGGAGACCGCTTTAATCCATGGCGATCGTCTGCCGGGATTTCCGCCCCTGAGCCAGGATGATGAGCATTTGGTCAGTAGATCGCTGACCAAATGCATCGCAACCTCAGCGTAGGCTTAAGGTCCTCACCTCGGCTGCAAACAGTCCAGCGCTCGATCCACCACCACCTTCGACATTTCCACCAAATGCATCACCGCCCGCTGTGCGCCATTCAGCGGCTCGGTCGACGCCTGGGCGGTTGCTACGGCGCAATGCAGCAACTCGGCAGCATGGGCCAGCGCATCTTCGAAACTCAGTTCGTCATCGACGGTAAACGGGTTGGGTGAAGGCTGCGCGTCCGGCGCTTTAAGGTAGTGATCGATCACTCGACGCGAGGCATCAGTGTCGCGGAGTAAGGCTTTATGGAATGCGGGTGGATCGGGGGTAACTTTGACCATGGTAAATCTCCAATCAAACATTTGGAGCCACCACTCCTCGCGACTAAACGAAGGCGGCAGCTGTACGCAGGTTAGTCGACCGGTCGATTGGAAACCCGGCGCGCCCGAGGGCGCCCTGCGCACAGCCACCATAAAAGTGCAGGCGAAAAACGGCCTGACTCATGAACTGATCGTGCGCCAATCGAATCCGGGCGACTAAACCCGATCACCGAATATGCAGTGACGGAACGCAGACTAGTCGCGGGATTTTGCTGGCGCAAGCGCTTGGAATTCTCTAGGAAACGTCCTGCAAATGAAAGGGATCAGTCTTCCTGGCCATTCCCAATCACTGCATCTTCTTGACTCTCCCCCTAAGGTCACACCTCACCCTGAAACCCCAGTTTTCAGGACCGCACCACCATGAGCCAACGCATCCTGGTCATCCTCGGCCACCCTTCCAGCACCAGCTTCTGCTCGGCCCTCACCGACACCTACATCACCAGCGCCAAAAACGCCGGCCACGAAGTACGCATCCTGCGTCTGGGTGAACTGGCTTTCGACCCTATCCTCCACAACGGCTACAACCAGGCCCAGCCTCTGGAACCCGACCTGCTCAACGCGCAATCCGACATCCTGTGGGCCAATCACCTGACGTTTGTTTTCCCCGTCTGGTGGGGTGGAATCCCTGCGTTGATGAAAGGTTTTATCGACCGAATTTTCCTATCCGGTTTCGCCTTCAAATACCGCAAGGGAAAGGCCTTCCCCGACAAACTCCTGCAGGGCAGAACCGCGCACTTGCTGGTGACCCTGGACACGCCGCCGTGGTATTACAGGTGGTTCTACCGCATGCCCGCGCTGCATCAGATGCGCAAGACAACACTGGCGTTTTGTGGCATTCAGCCGATCAAGACGTTGCTGTTCGGGCCGGTGTTGGGCTCTACGCCAGCACAGCGGGAACAGTGGCTGAAACAGGCCGGCGCACTCTTTGGGAAAAGGATTTTTCATGTACATCGGCAAAGCCGCGCAACTGTCGGGCACAACCATCAAGGCGATTCGTCACTATGAGGCCATCGGCCTGTTGCCGCCGCCGCAGCGGGAAGGCCGTTATCGGATTTACTCTACGCAAAGTGTCGAGCTGCTGACGTTCATCAAGTGTGCCCAGCAGTTGGGTTTCAAGCTCAAGGAGTTGCAGGTGATTCTGGTCGGGCATCCTGGTGATGGGTTGCCCTGGGAGCTGGCGGACAAGGCAATCACCAACAAAAAGCAGGAACTGATGAAGCAAATCGAAGCGCTGCAGAAGATGCACGGGGGATTGGTCGAATTTGAGGCCAGTCTCAAGGACGCTCAGGGTCAATGCAACGCACCACCGAAAACGCCACGGCCGTCAATGAGCTGAACCGCTGTTTTACGTAGTACCGGGCAGCGGCTCGGAACAGAAAAAGCTTCGCAAGTAATGGAGTGGTTTCCGGCCGCACTGGGAAAGGTCCACTTCGAGCGCGATTGGCAATGGCGTGCTGGCGGGAAGTTGGACGGCGATTACCGGCGTGTGGGACGCCATCAAGCAAGCGCAGGAGATCTTCAAGGACGCCGGCAAGCTGTTTGAAAGCCTGGGGGCGACAGCCAGCGAATCGATGGAGCTGGCGAGTACTGCGCCAAAGGTTATGGAACAGGCGATCCTGCTGGCCAGTGATGAGGCGGCGCTGTACCTGATGTGCGCATCTGACTGGACAGTGAGCCGAATAGCTCACACAATCGGCTCACCAAATGAGCCGAATAAGCCTTCTATTCGGCTCACATACCGAGCATGCCTCTATGGATCACCCGAACTGGATCTGGCAACAACCGGACTGGCCGCACTTTCACTGGCAACCAGAGCGCCTTGCAGCGTTGTTGCGAGAGTGCACGCAGGCGCAAGGAAAGTTGCTGGGCATGCTCGGTTCGGTCAGCCAGGCCCAGAGCTCAGAGAATGAACTGGATGCGTTGCTGCAAAACATTCTGACCTCCTCGGCAATCGAGGGTGAGCAACTGAATGTGGGTTCCGTACGTTCCTCTTTGGCCCGACGCCTGGGCCTGGAGCAATTGCAAGACGGCTCAGTGAGCAGACGCAGCGAGGGTCTGGCTGACTTGATGCTGGACGCCACGCAGCAGTTTGCTCAACCGTTTACCCTCACCCGTCTATTTAACTGGCATCGGTGGTTGTTTCCCGCCGAGGAGGCCCGCTTTTCCACCCACGGCTTGAACGTAGGCGCGCTAAGGGGGGATGAGCCCATGCAAGTCGTGTCGGGACGACTGGACCGACCCACTGTGCATTTCGAGGCCCCACCCCGCCAAGGACTGGAGCAGTCGCTGGACGATTTCATCGAATGGTTTGAAGCCAGCCGGAATCATGCGGCCCTTGACCCATTGCTCCGCGCAGGCCTGGCGCATTTCTGGTTCGTCACCCTGCACCCCTTCGATGATGGCAACGGTCGTCTGACGCGGGCTATTACTGACCTCGCGCTTGCCCAGGCGGAGAACCAGGCGATCCGCTTCTACGCCATGTCGGCAAGCATCCTTGAAGACCGGGCAGGCTATTACCGTGCACTGGAAACCAGTCAAAAAGCCACGCTGGATGTCACCGATTGGCTAGAGTGGTTCCTGCAAACCCTGCTTCGTAGCCTGCAGCAGGCGATGGCGCGGATCGACCGGGTGCTGGGTAAAACTCGCTTCTGGCAACGGCATCGAGACCACGCACTCAGCGCCGAGCAGACAAAAGTCTTGAATCGCTTGCTCGACGGCGGCGAGAAGGGCTTTGAGCACGGGATCAGCGCGGCCCAATATCAGGCGGTGGCCAAAGTGTCCAAGGCAACGGCGACCCGACATCTGGCCGATCTTCTGGAAAAAAACTGCCTGGTTCGGCTACCCGGCGGCGGCCGCAGCACCCGCTATCAAATCAACACCCAAGGCGATTGATTTACAAGGCAAATCCCCCCACTCATTTGCCCCAATCCCCCATGTCTGCTAGTGTCGCGCCGGTTTACCGTCTACCGGAATAGCCGCCATGGCCCGCAAAAAAGTTGCACTCGATTTCGAACAATCCCTCGCCGACCTGCAAACCCTGGTCGAGCGGATGGAGAACGGCGAGTTGTCGCTGGAAGACTCGCTGACCGCATTCGAGCAAGGCATCGGCCTGACCCGCGACTGCCAGAGCGCCCTGGCGCAGGCGGAGCAGAAGGTCCAGGTGTTGCTGGAACGCGATGGGGAGTTGGCCGAAGAACCTTTCGATGCGGAACAGCCTGAATGATCGACGCTTATCAGGCCGGCAGCCAGGCCCGGGTCAATGCTGCGCTGGAACCGCTGTTTGTCGCGCCCAGCCCTGAGCTGAACCGCCTGTATGAGGCCATGCGCTACAGCGTGATGAACGGTGGCAAGCGCGTTCGCCCGTTGCTCGCCTATGCGGCCTGTGAAGCCCTCGGCGCCCAGGCGGAGGAAGCCAACGGCGCCGCCTGTGCGGTGGAGTTGATCCACGCTTACTCCCTGGTACACGACGATTTGCCGGCGATGGACGACGACGATCTGCGTCGCGGCCAGCCCACTACCCATAAAGCCTTTGATGAAGCCTGCGCGATTCTCGCCGGTGACGGCCTGCAAAGCCTGGCGTTCAGCGCCCTGCTGGACCCGCGCCTGAGCAGCGTCAACGCCGAGATCCGTCTGCGCATGGTCACCGCGCTGGCGCTGGCCGCAGGGCCTGCCGGCATGGTCGGCGGCCAGGCGATTGACCTGGGCTCGGTCGGT
>NZ_JACARK010000027.1:0-577 GCF_013386655.1 Pseudomonas sp. K5002
CGCCACCGTCCACCTTCGCCTGCGCGGCCAAGCCTCCCAACTGGCTGGCCAGGCTGAAGGTGACGGTCTTGCCGCTGGCCGTCTTGACGGTCAGGCTGACCAGGTTGTCGGCCCTGCTGTGCAGCAGCGCCTGTTGAACCTTGAGTTCGGCGGGGCTTTGGGTCCTGGAAGAGCTGGTGCTCAGCGCCGACTGGGAAATGTCGGTACCGCTCTTCGCAAATTGCTCAATCAGGGTGGCGCCCAGGCCGCTGAAGCCTGTGCCTCTGGGCAGTGCAGGGAAATTCGTGCTGATCGCTTTGGTGACCGCATCGTCGCTGTCACTTTCCCAGGCATTGATCGGCCCATGGCCGGGCAATTGGCCGTTGCGGGAATACGTCTCGGCTTGAACGTCCACCGTGACATTGCCAAGGCTGACCACCGAGGAAGGTCGCACGGCAGCGGCGTCCGTTTCTGGCGCCTGCGTAGCTGGCGGGGTAACGGCGGGTCGATTGGTAAGGGCGATGGCGGAGCTGATCGGCGAAAGCGTAGTCATGACGATCCCTGTCTTGAGCTGGATTGCAGCCAATTTAACCAAGAC
>NZ_JACARK010000027.1:616-30008 GCF_013386655.1 Pseudomonas sp. K5002
GCCGAAACCGTTGGCGCTGTTTTCATACTTGGCGTCGTAGGTCAGCGCCAGTTGCGGATTATTGTCGCGGACCTTGATCGGCTCTTCTTTCAGGTAGGAATAAGCGACGTCGAAGGTCAGGTTATCCACTGGCGTCCAGCCGGCGCCCAAGCTGAACACCGTGCGATCGCCCGTAGGAATACGTACGGACCGGTCGGTGTTGTTGGTGGGCGTCTGGTCCACCGAAAAGCCGGTACGCAGCACCAGTTGCTTGTTCAACTGGTACGACAGGCCGATGGCGTGAGACCAGGTGTCATGCCAGTGCTGTTCTTCGGTGATGGAGTTCAGGCCGGCCAGTTCGGTGGCGAGGTCAGAGACGCCACTGTTGTTGATCGTAATCTTCTTCAACTGGCTCCAGCGGGTGTAGGTGCTGCCGACGTACAGGGTCCAGTCATCGTTGAGTTTATGGGTGACCGAGAAGTCCACGGACGACGGCGTGGTGACATCCAGCTTGGCGTCATACCGCTGCGGGCCGCCATCCACCAGGTCGGTGAGCACCCCCGAGGCGTTGGTTTTGCCCGACAGGTGATACACAACCTGCGAGTGGTAGGTCACACCAATGCGCGTGCTTTCAATCGGCTGCACCAGGATACCGGCGTTGAAACCGGTGGCGGTGTCGTCGCCCTTGACCTTCACGTTTTCCGTGCCGAGGCCAAATGCCGGGACCTTGGAGTCCAGTTCGCCACTGATACGGTTGAAGGTCGGACCGAAGCCCACCGAAACCTTGTCGTTGAAGGCATAGCTGACGGTTGGCTGCACGGTGATGACTTGAACCTTGCTTTTGTTGCCAAAGCCATTGCCCTGGAAGCTGTGTTCATAGTCGGTCACGAGGCCGAACGGCGCGTAGATTCCCAGGCCAAACGCCCAGTGTTCATCAATCGGCGTCACCAGGTAGCCCATCGGTACGGCGATGCCGGGGACCATATCGCCTTTGTTGGTGCCGGGGTTGTCCACGCCACCTTGGCTGGAACTGGCGTCCTTGATGTTCGACTTGGCATCCAGGTAGGTCGCCCCGATGCTCACTTCATTCTGCTTGAGGCGAGACATGCCCGCCGGGTTGCCGAACACCGTGCTGGCGTCATCCGCGGAGGAGGAACGCCCGGCGTAACCGGTCCCCATTGAACTGATGCTTTGTTCGTTGAGGGCGAAACCACCGGCAAACAAGGAAGTGGAGGCAAGGGAAATCGACAGCGCCAAAGCGCTCTTGAAGAGTTTTTTATTCATTATTAGAACTCGAATTATTGGGCAGCGAGAGGAAGCTACCAATCTTCGAGCGGGCAAATTATGAAGAGTTTTTCATGCGCAAAATTGTCCGACAATCCTATTTCTTTCAAAGACTTCGACGGTTTTTCCAGCACTTGTTCAGACCCCGGAACCTGAATATGACTGACGGGTTTTAATCTCGCCGTCACGCTTGGAGCATGCCGGATTGCCTGCCATCGAATAAGCGTGAAGGCGCTGGTGATATAAGTGTCGCAATGACATGATGACGGCCATTTAACACGCGTGGCAGCACTCAAATGAATAGCACTATCGGGACGGGTCCTGAGACAAACAGCCCACCTGAATCTGGCGAGAGTGATTTGTCCGCCGCGGGCCTCAACCACAGCGAAGCCTTCACCGAACGCGTGCTTGCCAGCATCAACGATTGCATCAAGGTGCTGGACCTCGACGCCCGCCTGACCTTCATGAGCGAAGGCGGCAAGCAGATCATGGAAGTCAGCGACTTCAATGCGATCCGCGGCTGCCCCTGGCCCGACTTCTGGCACGACCAGGGCAATCTCGATGCCAAGGCTGCCGTTGAGGCCGCCAAGGCCGGTCGCAATGCCAGCTTTGTCGGCGCTGCCCACACCCTGGCCGGCAACCTTAAATGGTGGCACGTGAACGTCAGCCCGATCATGGGCAGTGACGGCCTGCCGGAGAAAATCCTCTGCGTATCCCGGGACATCACGCCCCTGCGCGAAGCCGAAGAGTCCCTGCGCAAACTCAACGAGTCCCTGGAACAGCGGGTGGTCGAGCGCACTCGCGATCGCGACCGTATCTGGCGCCTGTCGCCGGACCTGATGCTGGTGGCACAACTCGACGGTGTGATCTCCGCCGTGAACCCGGCCTGGACACGCATGCTCGGCCACGCCGAAAACGACCTGGTGGGCAGCCAGTTGCTGGCCCTGGTTCACCCCGACGACCTGGCCGTCTCATCCTCGGCGGTCAGCCGTTTGGGCGATGGCAAGAACTTCCCCAATTTCAAGAACCGTTACCGCCACCAGGACGGCAGCTACCGCATGATCGCCTGGACGGCCGTGCCCGACAGCGACTACATCCACGCCGTGGGCCGCGACATCCAGGCTGAGGAAGAAGCCAAGGAAGCCCTGCGACTGTCGGAAGACGCCCTGCGTCAGTCACAGAAACTGGAAGCCATCGGCCAACTCACTGGCGGTGTCGCACATGATTTCAATAACCTGCTGACGGTGATCAAGTCCTGTGCCGACTTGCTCAAGCCACCTGCCCTGAGCGAAGCACGCCGCGTGAAATACGTGGAAGCCATCGCCAGCACGGTCGATCGCGCGGCCCGCCTGACGGCCCAGCTGCTCACATTCGCCCGCCGCCAGGCTTTGCGACCCGAGGTGTTCAACGTCGGCGAAAGTGTAAAGCGGGTGGGCGAGATGATGGACAGCCTGACCGGCTCGCGGGTCAAGGTAAGCATCCAGGTGCCTGACGACGCCTGCTTTATCAACGCCGACGAAAGCCAGTTCGATACCGCGCTGGTCAACATGGTGGTGAACGCCAGGGATGCCATGGCCGGCAACGGGCATTTGACCATCACCGTTTCGACGGCAACCTGGCTACCCTCGGTTCGCGCTCACCCGGTACGCGTCGCCGATTACGTGACCATCGAACTGGCGGACACCGGCTCGGGTATCCCGCCGGAAAAACTCGACGCGATCTTTGAGCCCTTCTACACCACCAAGGGTATCGGCCAGGGCACCGGCCTGGGCTTGTCCCAGGTGTACGGCTTCGCCAAGCAATCAGGCGGGGAAATCCTGGTGCAGAGCGAGTGCGGCAGGGGTAGCCAATTTACGCTGTACCTGCCCAAGGTCGAGCCAAGTGCCATGCCGGTACCTCAAGACACCAGCGTTTCGCCCATCGTCTCAGGCTTGTGCGTGCTGATGGTCGAGGACAACGCCGATGTGGGCCTGTACACCTCGCAAACCCTGGAGCAGATGGGCTTTCACGTGCTGTGGGTGCCGGATGCGAACAGCGCGCTGGAAGCCCTGGCCCCCAACCCGGAAAGCTTCCAGGTGGTGTTCTCCGATATCTCCATGCCCGGCATGAGTGGCCTGGAGTTGCTGGACGCAATCGAAGCCTTGTACCCATGGCTGCCGGTGGTGCTCACCACCGGCTACAACGACGAATACGCGCGTATCGCCCAGGAAGAGGCCAGCCGTTTTGTCTTGCTGCAAAAGCCGTATTCCACCGAGGTGCTGGCCCTGCTGTTGCAAAAAGTCGTCAAGAGCCGCCTGCCCCTGGTCGCACAAGGCTAGACCGCAGGCCGGGTCGTGTCCGGAACATTCCCCATCTCCAGGGCCAGATCCAGCCAGGCCCGCGCCGCCGGTGGCAAGTGCGCCTGTCGCCGCCAAGCCAGGGCGATGTGCCAATCAGTCTGGGGTTCGTCCAGCTGGATCAGGGCGATGCCGGCGTGCAGGTGTTTGTAAGCCAGCATGCTCGGTAGAAACGCGACACCCAGGCCCGCGGCAACCAGGTCGACGATAAAGTCGATCTGCGCACTGCGGGCGGTGATACGCGGGACTACGCCTCTGCGCTCGCAGGCCGTGAGAATGATCCGGTTAAGCGCAAACCCGGCCTCGAACAGAATAAAGGGCGAGTCAGCCAGGTCGGAAAAATCGACGCTTTTACGCCCGGCCAAAGGATGGTCGATCGGCATCACCACCATCAGTGGCTCGACGCGCACATCCTGATATTCAAATTCTCCCGCCACCGGTACCAGCAACGCGGCCAGGTCCACCTCCCCGGCCTCCAGGCATTCGCCCAACTTCTTGCTGCCATGCTCGATCAGCTCGATCTCGATTTCCGGATAACGCTGTCGATACAAGGCAAACATCGCCGCAAACAGCACCCCACTGCCCACCGGCGGCAAGCCGATGCGCAATACACCGCGCTTGAGCCCCAGCAAGTCGTTGATCTCGGCCACCAGGTCACTGCGCTCCGCCAGCAACACCAGCGCTCGGCGGTAGGCAATTTCGCCGGCGGCCGTGAGCTCGCTCTTGTGGCCGATGCGATTGAACAGCGGCGTGCCCAATTCATCTTCCAGAGTCTTGACCGCCTTGCTGACGGTAGACTGGGTGAGCGAAACCACCTCGGCTGCTTGTGAGAAGCTGCCCTGGCGAACTACTTCGACAAAGGCCAGCAACGTACGAAGGTTCATGAGTATTCCGTTTGCGACTTGATTCAAGTTGGAAAAGTTGTTTTTACCATGAAAGGCCTTTGTCTATCCTCACCCCACCGTTTTCTTCACTCGGGGCATCACTGTTCATGATCATTTCGTCTGCATCGGATTACCGCGAAGCCGCCCGCCGCAAACTGCCGCGTTTCCTGTTCGACTACATCGACGGCGGCGCCTACGCCGAACACACCCTCAGGGCCAACAGCTCGGACCTGTCGGATATCAGCCTGCGCCAGCGCATCCTGCGCAACGTCGAAAGCCTGAGCCTTGAAACCACGTTGTTCGACCAGCCATTGGCGATGCCGGTGGTCCTCAGCCCGGTGGGCCTGACCGGCATGTTTGCCCGGCGTGGTGAAGTCCAGGCGGCGAAGGCGGCAGCGAACAAGGGCATTCCGTTTTGCCTGTCGACCGTTTCCGTGTGCCCGATCGAGGAAGTGGCGTCCCAGAGCCCGCAATCGATCTGGTTTCAGCTGTATGTGCTGAAAGACCGCGGCTTCATGAAAAACGCCCTGGAGCGCGCCCAGGCCGCCGGGGTGAAAAACCTCGTGTTCACGGTCGACATGCCCACCCCCGGCGCGCGTTATCGCGATGCCCATTCGGGTATGTCCGGTGCCTACGGGCCGCAACGCCAAATCCTGCAGGCCATGACCAAACCAGCCTGGGCCTTCGATGTGGGCCTGCTGGGTCGCCCCCACGACCTGGGCAACATCTCCAAGTACCTGGGCAAGCCCACCCAACTGAAGGACTACATCGGCTGGCTGGCCAACAACTTCGACCCTTCCATCAGTTGGAAAGACCTGGAGTGGATCCGCGAATTCTGGAAAGGCCCGATGATCATCAAAGGCATCCTCGACCCACAGGATGCCAAGGACGCGGTGAGCTTTGGTGCCGACGGCATCGTCGTCTCCAACCACGGCGGGCGCCAGTTGGATGGCGTGCTGTCCACAGCCAAGGCACTGGCGCCTATCGTACAAGCCGTGGGCAGCGATCTGACGGTGCTGGTGGACTCCGGCGTACGCTCGGGGCTGGACGTGGTGCGCATGCTCGCGCTGGGCGCCAAGGGCGTTCTGCTGGGCCGTGCACAGGCTTACGCACTGGCCGCCGACGGGCAGCGTGGCGTGGAGAACCTGCTGGATATCTTCGCCAAGGAAATGCGCGTGGCCATGACGTTGACCGGAGTCACGTCGATCGCCCAGATCGATGAGTCGATCCTGGTGCGCAGCCAGGGTTGATCAGTGCAGCGACCTCGGAACATCCCTTCCGGGGTCGCCCACAGATATTTCTAAATGTTTCTTCATAAAGCCAAACCGTCATTAAACAGACACATTTCAGGAATTAAATCGTCACGTCCCAGGCAGGTGGAGTCCTCCACCTGCCCCCTTCCTTTGAGGTGTCGTCGTGATGTTGCTGACCAAAAAGAGTCTGTCAGTGTTGTTCACTGCCCTGTGCCTGAGTGGTGTCGCTCACGCCACTGACGTCACGGGCGCAGGCTCCAGTTTCGTCTACCCGGTGCTATCCAAGTGGTCCCAGGAATACAGCAAAAGCTCCAGTGACCGGATCAACTACCAGTCCATCGGCTCCGGTGGTGGTATCGCCCAGATCAAGGCGGCTACCGTGGACTTCGGTGCGTCCGACGCGCCGCTGTCGGCGGATGAACTGAAGGCCGGCGGCCTCGGCCAATTCCCAAGCGTGATTGGCGGCATCGTGCCGGTGATGAACGTCGAGGGCGTTGCAGCTGGCCAGCTGAAACTCGATGGTGATGTGCTGGCGAAGATCTTCCTCGGTGACATCAAGGCCTGGAACGACCCGGCGATTGCCGCCCTCAACCCCGGCTTGAAACTGCCGGGCGCGAATATCACCGTGGTCCACCGCTCGGACGGCTCGGGCACCTCGTACAACTTCACCAACTACCTCTCCAAGGTCAGTGATGGCTGGAAAACCAAAATCGGTTTCGGCACCACCGTGCCGTGGCCGGTCGGTGTGGGCGGCAAGGGTAACGAAGGTGTTTCGGCCTACGTGAAGCAGATCAAGAACTCCATCGGCTTTGTTGAATACGCCTACGCCCTGCAAAACAAGATGACCTACGCCTCACTGAAGAACGCGTCCGGCAAATTCGTCGAGCCCAACGCCAAGGCCTTCCAGGCAGCGGCTGATACTGCCGATTGGGCCAACGCCCATGACTTCAACCTGATCATGACCAACGCACCGGGCGAGAACGCGTGGCCGATCACGGCGACCACCTGGATCATCATGTACAAGCAGGCAAAAAACGCCGAGCAAAGCCAGGCCGCTTTCAACTTCTTCAAATGGTCGTTGGAAAAAGGTCAGCAGCAGGCTGCGGCATTGGACTACGTAGCGTTGCCCGATTCCCTCGTGACCCGGATCGAAGGTTACTGGAAGTCTGACTTCGCCCACTGATCCGCCTCTATAGCCCCCTTCCTCAAGCATCTGCATGCTTGAAGGAGGCGGGTGAGCACTTCTGATATGAACGACACCGTGCAACCCCTGGTTATGACTACTCACGCAAGCGACGTGTCGGGTGATAGCCGCGCCGCTCGCGATCAGCGCCACGATCTGTGGTTCAAACGCTCGATGTTCGGGGCCGCGATGCTGGTGCTGCTGCTCTTGGCAAGCATCGCCGCCTCCACCCTGTGGGGCGGTGGCCTGGCCTTCAAGACCTTCGGTTTCGGTTTCATCACCAGCACCGAGTGGGATGCGGTCAACAACCACTTCGGCGCCCTGGTACCGATCTACGGCACCTTGGTCACCTCGTTGCTGGCGTTGCTGATTGCGGTGCCGGTGAGTTTCGGCATCGCGATTTTCCTCACCGAAGTGGCGCCGCCCTGGCTCAGAATGCCGGTCGCCTCCGCCGTTGAATTGCTCGCGGGCATTCCCTCGATTATCTATGGCATGTGGGGCCTGTTTGTTTTCGGGCCCTTTATGGCTGAACACTTGTCACCCTGGATCAACGATTACCTGGGTGCGCTTCCGTTTATTGGATCGCTGTTCCAGGGGCCACCGCTGGGCATCGGGATGCTGACCGCCGGCATCGTGCTGGCGATCATGATCACGCCGTTCATCACGTCGGTGATGCATGAGGTTTTCCGCAGTGTGCCGACTCAATTGAAGGAGTCGGCCTACGCACTGGGCAGTACTACCTGGGAAGTGGTGTGGGACATCGTCCTGCCCTACACCCGTTCGGCAGTGGTCGGCGGGATCTTTCTCGGCCTCGGTCGCGCCCTGGGTGAAACCATGGCCGTCACCTTCGTGCTGGGCAACGCGCAACAGTTCTCCGCCTCGTTGCTGATGCCCAGCAGTTCCATCGCGTCCGTCATCGCCAACGAGTTCAGCGAGGCGTACACCGACCTGCATCGTTCGGCGCTGATCGCCCTGGGCTTCCTGCTGTTTATCGTGACATTCGTGGTGCTGGCACTGGCGCGGCTGATGCTCATGCGCCTGTCCCGCAAGGAGGGCCTATGAGCAGCAACGAACGCCTGTACCGCAAGCGTGCCTTGAAGAACCGGGTGGCCATGCTGCTCAGTTGTGGCGCGACAGTCTTTGGCCTGCTGTGGCTGGCGTGGATTCTGCTGACCACCATCATCAACGGCTTTCAGGCGCTCAACCTGCGCCTGTTTACCGAGATGACGCCGCCACCCGGAACAGACGGCGGCCTGGCCAACGCGTTTTATGGCAGCGCCCTGATGTCCGGGATTGCGCTGCTGATTGGCACGCCCATCGGACTGATGGCCGGTATCTGGCTGGCGGAATTCGCACGGCACTCGCGCCTGGGTACCACGGTGCGTTTCATCAACGACATCCTGCTGTCCGCGCCGTCGATCGTGCTGGGCCTGTTCATCTACACCGGGGTGATCCTGCCGCTGAACCTGCTGACCAATCACCAGGTAGGTTTCTCCGCCATTGCCGGTGCCCTGGCGCTGGCCTTGCTGGTGATTCCGGTGGTGGTGCGCACGACCGACGAGATGCTCCAACTGCAACCTTCCACCATGCGCGAAGCGGCCCTGGCCCTGGGCGTACCCCAGTGGAAACTGACGTTGCAGATCGTGTTGAGAGCGGCCAAGGCCGGCGTGGTGACCGGCATCCTGCTGGCGCTGGCGCGGATTACCGGGGAAACCGCGCCGCTGCTGTTCACCGCCTTCGGCAACCAGTTCTGGAGCAGCAACCTGCTCAAGCCGATTGCCAGCGTGCCGGTGGTTATTTTCCAGTACGCCATGAGCCCCTTCGATGACTGGCACTCCCTCGCATGGGCAGGCGCCTTGGTACTGACGATGTTCGTGCTGGTGCTGAGCTTGCTGTCTCGCCTGATTCTTTTGCGCAATAGGTCCCACTGATGCAATCGACCCGCCTTGATCCTGAAAAAACCAAAATCCGTGTCCGTGGGTTGGAGTTTTTCTACAACAACCAGCGTTCGCTGAAATCCATCGACATCGACATTCCGGAAAGACGCATCACCGCGATCATCGGCCCATCGGGCTGCGGCAAGTCGACCTTGCTGCGGGTGTTCAACCGTATCTACTCGATGTACCCGAAGCAGGAAGCCCGCGGTGAAGTGCTGCTCAATGGCGAAAACATCCTCGCCCCCGGCTATTCGATGAACCGCCTGCGCAGCCACGTCGGAATGGTCTTCCAGAAGCCGGTGCCGTTCCCGATGTCGATCTACGACAACATCGCCTATGCCGTGCGTCACCACGAAAAGCTGTCGCGCCGGGAAATGGATGATCGAGTCGAGCAAGCCTTGCGCGGCGGGGCGCTGTGGGATGAGGTGAAGGACAAACTCAAACAAAGCGCCCAGAGTCTTTCCGGCGGACAACAGCAACGCCTGTGCATCGCCCGCACCATTGCGCTGCGCCCACAGGTATTGCTGCTGGATGAACCGACCTCGGCGCTCGACCCGATTTCCACCGGGCGCATCGAGCAGTTGATCACCGAGCTGAAAGAGCAATACACGGTGATCATCGTGACCCACAACATGCAGCAGGCCGCGCGGGTATCCGACAGCACCGCGTTCATGTTCATGGGCGAACTGATTGAGCATGGCAATACGGATGAGATCTTCACCAAGCCGAAGATGAAACAGACCGAGGACTACATCACCGGGCGGTTTGGCTAGCTTTAACAAAAAAGCCGATCACTCTCTGTCGCGAGAGTGATCGGCTTTTTACTGGGCAAAAAAAAACCCGGAAATCCTCACTTGCGTGGGCCTTCCGGATTTTCTAAACCGCCAAAAATGGTGGGTCGTGTGGGATTCGAACCTACGACCAATTGGTTAAAAGCCAACTGCTCTACCAACTGAGCTAACGACCCGCTGTGTGGTGGCGCGTATAATACTGATTTCTAAGGATTATTCAACACCTTATTTAAAATAAATCAGAAATAACGCGTTGGGTCAGTAATTCCGGCCGCTTGGAAGCCCTCTGCACGCAGTCGGCAGCTGTCGCATTTCCCACAAGCGCGACCATCAGTGTCTGCCTGATAGCAGGAAACAGTCAGCGAGTAATCGACGCCAAGCCCTACGCCAGCCATCACGATATCGGCCTTGCTACGGTTCTGCAGCGGCGCCAGGATGCGAAAGCCCTGCCCTTCTACACCGGCCTTGGTCGCCAGGTTGGCCATGCGCTCGAACGACTCGATGTACTCGGGGCGGCAGTCCGGGTATCCGGCGTAGTCCAGGGCGTTGACGCCGATGAAGATGTCGCGGGCATTGAGCACCTCGGCCCAGCCGAGGGCCAGGGACAGGAAGACCGTGTTGCGTGCCGGCACGTAGGTCACCGGAATGCCTTCGCTGGGGCCTTGCGGCACGTCGATGGAGCTGTCGGTCAGCGCCGAGCCACCCATGCCGTCGAGATTCAGGCCGATCACCTTGTGCTCAACCGCGCCCAGGTCTCGGGCGACACGGGCGGCAGCGTTCAGTTCGGCACGGTGACGCTGGCCGTAGTCGAAGCTCATGGTGTAGCAGCTGTAGCCTTCTGCACGGGCCATGGCGACCACGGTCGCGGAGTCGAGGCCGCCGGACAGCAGGATCACCGCACGTTTTTGATCAGTCATCTCAGCGCCCCGGCTCATCGTTCCACAGGTACTTGTGCAGCTGCAGTTGCAGACGCACCGGAAGGTTGTCTGCAACGACCCAGTCGGCCAGGTCGCGAGCATTCAGGTCATGATGACTGGGGGAAAACAGCACTTCGCCGGCGCGGCGGTCCAGGCCATACTGGATCAGCTTGGAGGTCGCCCAGTCGTAGTCTTCACGGGAACAGATGACGAACTTGACCTGGTCGTTGGCCGTCAGCAGCTCGATGTTCTCGTAGCGGTTGCGGTGCACTTCCTTGGAGCCTGGGGTCTTGAGGTCGACGACTCGGCTGACCCGAGGGTCGACTGCAGAGATATCGAGGGCGCCGCTGGTTTCCAGGGACACCTCGTAACCGGCATCGCACAACTGCTTGAGCAAGGGAATGGCATTGGGCTGTGCCAGGGGCTCGCCACCCGTGACGCAGACATAACGCGGCCGGTAACCGGCCACCTGCTCAAGGATGTCTTCAAGGGTGCGCACGGTGCCGCCGCTGAAGGCGTAGGCGCTGTCGCAGTACTGGCAACGCAGCGGGCAACCGGTGAGGCGCACAAATACAGTGGGCAGCCCGGCAGTGCGCGTTTCACCCTGCAACGAGTAAAAAACTTCGGTGATACGTAATGTGTCTTGCATAGTCGCCACGGGCGTAACAGCTAAACAGGCTGTCCGCCTCCGTCAGGCACTTCAAGGAATTGCGCCAACGCGTAAACCCCAGGAAGCGTGTTTCATAAAAGGGCGTGGATTCTAACGAAAAAACCCGCGCAGGGCGCGGGTTTCTTCTGAACGGGTTGCGACGCTTACATGCGTTGCAGATCCCGCTGAGCCAACTGGGCCGCAGAGGTACCCGGATACTGGGCCACCACCTGCTGCAGAATGCCTTTGACCTTGTCGGTATGACCCAGGCGGCGTTCTACGTCAGCCAGTTTGTACAGCGAATCCGGCACCTTGGCGTGCTTGGGGTACAGCTGGCTGACCTTGGCAAATGCCTGGCCTGCGCCCTGCAGATCACCCTTGGCCAGGTTCACCTCACCCAACCAGTACTGGGCGTTGCCCGCGTACTGGCTGTTCGGGTATTTGCGCAGGAATGCGGTAAAAGCCTGGCTGGCCTTATCGAAATCCTTGGCTTTGATTAGGTCGAAGGCTGCATCGTAATACAGCTTTTCCTTCGCAGGATCACCCGGTTCGCTGCTGGCGGCAGGGGCTTGGCTCGCAGCCGCGGCCCCTGCCGCTGCACCACCGGCGGCGCTTGCGGCGCCACCGGCAGAAGAATTATCAGGAGTGGCGGCTGGTGTAACGCCGGCTCCAATGCGTCGATCAAGATCCTGGTAACGCTCCAGGCCTTCTTGCTTCAGCTGGTTCACTTGATTCTGCAGAACCTCAATCGTGCCTTGTTGCTGCGACAATTGATCCTGCATGCGTTGCAGCTGGTTGAACAGTTCGCCCTGTGCCGAAGGCGCGGCAGTTGCCGCGCCCCCGGCATAGGCGCCGTTCGTGCCATAACCCGCTGGCGGATAACTGCTCCCGCTATTGTTATAGCCAGAGTTGCTATCTTCCACAGGAACCGCAGCCCACACCGCAAGCGGTGCCAGGCTGAGAGCCAATACAGTTAGAGCACGACGGCACGTTCGCATGACGAATTACTTACGCAGTTCGACGCGACGGTTTTGAGCCCAGGACTGCTCGTCGTGGCCAGTAGCAACTGGACGCTCTTTACCGTAGGAAACCAGTTCCAGTTGGCCTGGAGCAACACCTTGCAGAACCAGGTAGCGCTGAACGGCTTTCGCACGACGCTCGCCCAGTGCCATGTTGTACTCACGAGTACCACGTTCGTCGGTGTTACCTTCCAGAACAACGCGAGCGCCGTTAGCTTTCAGGTCCTTCGCGTGAACGTCCAGAGCGCGCATGGCTTCTGGTTTCAGGTCCGAACTGTCGTATTCGAAGTAGAAAGTGGTGATAGCGCGCAGAGCAGCTTCTTCGCTCAGGGAGCCGTCAACTGCACCAGTGTTAGCGCCGTAACCAGCGTTTGGATCAACAGCTGCGCCTTCACCGGCATTGTCGCCGCCTTTAGACGAGCAACCAACGGCTACGGACAGAGCCAGAGCCAGAGCAGCAAACTTACCAAACTTCAGCATTTCCATCGTGAAACTCCTAATGAACCCCAGTGTGTTAAGTACTTCTTTTTGTAGCGCCGCGTCAGTTCAGGTAAGGGGACCAGGACGGTTCTCTGACTTCGCCTTGAGCGGTAGGAAGCGGGAGCCTTACGCGTCCATTAATGGACACGAGCATCAAGACTCCCCGGCCCTGCTGGCGGGTGGCGTAGATTACCATGGTGCCGTTGGGCGCAACAGTAGCTGACTCATCAAGGTTGGTATCTGTAAGGATTTTTACGGTTCCACGCTGCAAATCCTGGGCCGCAACCCGGAAATTAGTGAAACCATCCTGACGGTGAATCATCACCAACGTCTTTTCATCAGCCGAAAGCTTCGGTGCAGCGTTGTAGTTACCAATAAAGGTCACTCGTTCGGCGCCGCCGCCGTTGACGCTGGTTTTGTAGACTTGCGGCTTGCCGCCACGGTCGGAGGTGAAGTAGATGGTCGAGCCATCCTTGCCCCAGAACGGTTCGGTGTTGATGCCCGGGCCGCTGGTAACACGGCTCAGTTGGCGCGAAGCCATGTTCATCACGTAGATGTCCGGGTTGCCATCTTTGGACAGCACGAATGCCAGGCGTGAACCATCCGGCGACCAGGCTGGCGCGCCATTCAGGCCTTCGAAGTTGGTGATCTGCTCACGGCGACCGGTATCGATGTGCTGGACGAAGATCCGTGGACGCTTCTGTTCAAAGGACACGTAGGCGATACGCTTGCCATCTGGCGCGAAACGCGGCGACAGGATCGGCTCACGGGATTGCAGCAGCGTCACTGCACGAGCGCCGTCATAGTCGGAACGCTGCAAAGTGTAACGAGTGTTGTCTACCGAAAAACGCTCGGCCGTTACATAGAGCAAGCGCGTGGAGAAGGCACCCTTGATCCCGGTCAGTTTTTCAAACGACTGGTCGGAGATGTAGTGCGCCATGTCCCGCAGCTGATCCGTGGTGCCCGACACGCTGCCGGTCAGCACTTGCTGCTCGGTCGCGACGTTGAACAGGGTGTACTGGATCTGCAGGCGACCGCCGGCGGGCGTGATGCTGCCCACCATCAGGTACTGGGCGTTCAGCGCTTTCCAGTCACGGAAGATGACTTCGCTGGCCTGGGTCGGCTGGCTGATCATGTTGCCTTTGTCGATCGGTGCGTAGTAGCCGGAGTTGCGCAGGTCATCGCTGATGATCTGCGACATGTCGTCCGGCAGCACGCTGCCGCCCTGCCAGCCAAACGGCACAACGGCGATCGGGGTGGCCCGATCGCTACCGCTGGTGACCAGGATGTTCTTTTCATCCGCCGCCGCTATCCCTGCCATGCAGCAAATAACGACAAGCATTCCTCGAAGAAGGTTTCTCACAAGGCTAGATCCTCAGGTGTGAATGTCATCTTGAATGAACGGTAGGGAGCGAAGTCGCTTGGTTTCATTCCCTGCATCTCGGTCAACCGGCCAATGTTCTTGACCGCTGCTACCGCCGAACTGTCGAACGAACCGTCGCCACTGGACTTGGCCACGCTGACCGAAGTCACCGTACCGTCCGGCAACATGCCGATCTGCAGCACTACTGTCATGCCTTTACGTGCCGAAGGAGGACGGGTCCACCCTTCCGCTGCCCGTGAACGAATCAGGTCGTCGAAACTGCCCGCGACTTCATCACCACGTTCATCGGCCAAGGCTTGCTGGCGCTGCGGCGTGTCGGAAAGCAAATCGGCCAAGGCCTGGGCCTTTTTGTCTTCGGTCGATTTACGCGCTGCTTCCTGGGCCTTTTTCTTGGAGGCATCGGCAGCAGCTTTCTTCTTCGCATCGTCGGCGATCTTCTTCTTCGCCTCGTCAGCTTCAGCTTTCTTCTTGGCGTCGTCCGCGGCTTTCTTCTTCGCGTCTTCGACTATCTTTTTCTTCGCGTCTTCAGCGGCCTTTTTCTTGGCCTCTTCTTCGGCAGCCTTCTTGGCTTCTTCTTCAGATTTCTTCTTGGCTATATCAGCCAATTGTTTCTCTTCAGCCTTCTTGGCTTCGGCAGCTTTATCGGCTTTCTTGGCTTCATCAGCCTTTTGCGCCTCTGCAGCTTTCTTCGCCTCGTCAGCCTTTTTCGATTCCTCGGCCTTTTGAGCCGCCTCTTCTTTCTTTTGTTCCGCAGCAGCCTTCACCGCTTCCTGCTCGACCTTCTTCTGTTCCATCTGCTCGACTTCAGTCTGGCGCGCAGCCGACTTCTGGGCCTCACCCGCAATCTTCTGATTGGTCTGGGTGGTGGCCTGGCTTTTCGATTTCAGCTGATACAGGGTCGCCTGCACGATCGGCTTGGCTGGCGGCAGGTCCGGGGTCATGGCAAAGCTGACGAACAGCATGCCAAACACCAGGACGTGCAGGGCAATTGCCCAGACGCTAGGCCAGAAGTAGCTTTCCGAGGCGGACGGCTCTCGCTGTTGGTGCATCAGGGCGCCTCGGTAATCAAGCCAACATTACCGACCCCGGCCTTCTGCAGCCCGCCCATGGCGCCCATGACGGAGCCGTAGTCGACGACCTTGTCGCCGCGAATGAACACCTGGGTGTGCTTGCCACCTTCGTTGCCGGCGCGAATGATCTTGGTCACGGCATCAGTCATCTGCGGCAAGGTCATGGCCTTGTCCTGCTGTTTCTGAGTGTCGACTTCGCTGCCAAGGTTCCAGTAATAGGTCTTGTCAGCCTTGATCGAAATGGTCAGGACCTGGGTGTTGTTGTCCTGCGGCAAGGCTTCGCTGGAAACCTTGGGCAGATCAACCTTCACGCCCTGATTGAGCATCGGCGCGGTCACCATGAAGATAACCAGCAGCACCAGCATCACGTCGATGTAAGGCACTACGTTCATCTCGGCGACCGGCTTGCGCTTTTTGCGAGCTCGAGCGATTAAAGCCATTGGGAATTACCTGCTTATTCTTCGCTGGTGTGCACTTTACGGTGCAGGATCGCCTGGAATTCATCGGCGAAGGTGTAGTAACGGCTGATCAAGGTTTCGCCACGAGCGGCAAAACGGTTGTAGGCGATTACTGCGGGAATAGCTGCGAACAGACCGATGGCGGTGGCGATCAGCGCTTCGGCGATACCCGGGGCCACGGTGGCCAGGGTCGCTTGCTGGGCCTGGGCCAGGCCGCGGAAGGAGTTCATGATCCCCCATACGGTACCGAACAGGCCGATATACGGGCTGACGGAACCGACGGTGGCGAGGAACGGCAGGCTTTGCTCAAGCTTTTCTTCTTCGCGGGAGATGGCGACGCGCATGGCACGGGCCACGCCTTCCATGACCGCTTCCGGGTCAACGCCTGGCTGCTGGCGCAGACGGGAGAATTCCTTGAAGCCGGCGCGGAAGATCTGCTCGACGCCCGAATCCGGGTCCGGGTTGCTGCCCGCCTGGCGGTACAGCTTGGACAGGTCGATACCCGACCAGAAGCGCTCTTCGAAGCTCTCCAGGGCACGTCGACCAGCACGCAGCAGGTTGCTGCGCTGAAAAATCATGACCCAAGAGGTAACCGATGCGGCTACCAGGACCAGCATCACCAGTTGAACCACGACACTGGCATTGCTGACCAGGCTCCACATGGAGGAATGGTCGACGACGGTAGGTTCCACGCTAAATCTCCTGCTCTGAATGTTTACCCGCGCCGCTCACGCCGGCAAAGGCCGCGCGTAGAGTTTCGGGAATGGCCCGGGGTTTCAAACTATTGGTGCGAACACAGGCCACCAGGAACTGCCCCTCACAGAGCAGCGTTGCATCCGTAGCCCGCCTGACCTGCTGTTTAAAGCGCAGGCTGGCACGGTTCAATTCGGTTATTTCTGCGCTGACCAGCAGCTCGTCGTCCAGTCGCGCCGGCGCGTGGTAACGCGCCTCGCTGGAATGCACGACAAACAACAGGTCCTCCCCTGCCAGCTGGGATTGGGCAAAGCCCAGCTCCCGTAGCCGCTCGGTTCGAGCCCGCTCCATGAACTTTAGGTAATTGACGTAATAAACGATGCCGCCAGCATCGGTGTCCTCGTAATAAACGCGACAGCGATGTGCGAACGACTGATCCCCGTTTTGCGCGCGCATACTCTAGTGCTTACTCCTCAGGTTGCCAATCCGGCCAGGCAACTGTTTTTCATTCTGTGGCACATTTCTAACGAAAGAATGACGACGCCAGCCACTAGGACAGCACAAACTCCGAATAAATCGAATCGCCAAGCGTTTTTAATCGTCTACTGCATCGAGGAATTCGTCTACTACGGGCATCTCGCCCAATCGTGACGGAATGTTTAACCCAAAGTGCAGATACGCATGCCGGGTGACCACACGCCCCCTTGGCGTGCGCATGATGTAGCCCTGCTGAATCAGATACGGCTCCAGTACATCCTCAATCGTATGCCGCTCTTCGCTGATGGCGGCGGCGAGGCTGTCCACGCCCACCGGGCCGCCGTCGAACTTCTCGATCATGGTCAACAGCAGGCGCCGGTCCTGGTGATCAAAGCCATGCTCATCCACATCCAGCAGGTTCAGCGCCAGGTCTGCCACGGGCTTGGTGATATGCCCCTTGGCCCGCACTTCGGCAAAGTCGCGCACCCGGCGCAGCAGACGGTTGGCAATCCGCGGGGTACCACGGGCGCGGCGGGCGATTTCAAAGGCGCCTTCCGGGTCCAGGGGCAAGCCAAGGATGCTCGCCGAACGGCTGACGATGGTGGCCAGATCCGCCGTGCTATAGAACTCTAGACGTTGAACAATCCCGAAACGGTCTCGCAGCGGGTTGGTCAGCATGCCCGCACGGGTGGTCGCACCCACCAGCGTGAACGGTGGCAGGTCGAGCTTGATCGAGCGCGCCGCCGGGCCTTCACCGATCATGATGTCCAGTTGGAAGTCTTCCATGGCCGGGTACAGTACTTCCTCGACGATGGGCGAAAGCCGGTGGATCTCGTCGATAAACAGTACGTCGTGGGGCTCCAGGTTGGTCAGCAGCGCCGCCAGGTCGCCCGGGCGCTCCAGCACGGGGCCGGAGGTGGACTTGATCGACACGCCCATTTCCTGCGCGATGATGTTGGCCAGGGTGGTCTTGCCGAGCCCGGGCGGGCCGAAGATCAACGTGTGGTCCAGGGACTCGCTGCGCCCGCGCGCGGCCTGGATGAACAGCTCCATCTGCTCGCGCACGGTGGGCTGGCCGATGTATTCGGCAAGGCTCAGGGGGCGAATCGCCCGGTCCTGGATTTCTTCACGATCACGAGGCCCGGTGGCCGCGATCAGACGATCAGCTTCAATCACTTAAATCATTCCCTTCAGGGCGCGGCGGATCATGTCTTCGCTGCTCAGGTTCTTGTCCTTGATGGCTGACACGGCCTTGCTCGCCTCTTGCGGCTTGTAGCCCAGGGAGATCAGCGCGCTGACCGCATCGCTTTCAGCGCTGGCCACCGGCACACCCGGCGCATCAGGCTGGTTGGGCACCAGGGCAAACATGCTCGGCACAACCTCCCAGGCCTTGAAGCGGTCTTTGAGCTCCACCAGCAGGCGCTCGGCGGTTTTCTTGCCAACGCCCGGTACCTTGGTCAGCGCGGACGTGTCCTGGGCCGACACACAGCGCACCAATTCATCCACTTCCAGGCTCGACATCAGCGCCAGCGCCAGCTTCGGCCCCACGCCGTTGAGGCGGATCAGCTCACGGAAAAAATCCCGGTCACGCTTGCCAACGAACCCATAGAGCAATTGCGCGTCTTCGCGCACCACCAGGTGAGTGTGCAGGGTCAGCGGTTCACCGACCGACGGTAAGCGGTAGAGGGTGGTCATGGGCACTTCAAGCTCATAACCCAGCCCGTTTACATCCAGAATCAGGTGCGGTGGCTGTTTCTCAGCCAGGGTGCCGCGCAAGCGTCCAATCACGTTCGAATCCTTAAGAATCGGCTCAAATCAAGGCCTGGCCGGTAATAACGCGGGCATGCCGGCCGACAGCACAGGCCGTTCATGCACCCCACGCAGAATGAATGCGCTGATGCTATCAGAGACGCAGCCGGCCGCCACGACTGCGTGCGGTCCCCAAGCCATGGGGCATCAGGCTGGAACGGGTATGGGCATGGCAAATGGCAATGGCCAGGGCGTCGGAGGCATCGATTTGCGGTTTGGCGGTGAGTTTGAGCATGTGCATGACCATCATCATCACCTGCTCTTTATTGGCAGCACCGGTACCGACCACGGCTTGCTTGACCTGGGTCGCGGTGTATTCAGCGATCTCCATGCCCTCCTCGGCTCCGGCCACAATGGCCGCACCGCGGGCCTGGCCGAGCTTCAGGGCGGAGTCGGCGTTTTTCGCCATGAACACTTTTTCGATGCCCATGGTCACTGGCCCATAGGTCTGGATCACTTCACGCACGCCGCGATACACGATCTGCAAGCGCTCGGCCAACTCGCCGGCGCCGGTACGGATACAGCCCGACGCCACGTACACGCAGCCTCGCGGGGTCTGTTGGACCACGCCAAAGCCGGTGATTCGCGAACCGGGGTCGATACCTAGGATTAGAGTCATAACGCCTGCAGTTGGATAAAAAATTCTTGATATAGCCAAGATCAAAATGTGGGAGCGGGCTTGCTCGCGAAGGCGGTGTATCAGTCACCGTATTGACTGACTGACACGCCGCCTTCGCGAGCAAGCCCGCTCCCACATTAGATCTGCATCATCCTTCAGCCTAGCTGTTCAGCCACCGATTCCGGAATATCGGCATTGGAATAGACGTTCTGCACGTCATCCAGGTCTTCAAGCATGTCGAGCATCTTGAGTACCTTCTGCGCCCCGTCCAGGTCCAGCTCGGCGCTGGTAGTCGGCAGCATCACGATTTCCGCGTCGGTGCCTTTGAAACCAGCCGCTTCCAGGGCGTTACGCACCGAATAGAAGCCCGCGAACGAGGTGAACACGTCGATGGAACCGTCTTCGTTGGTCACCACGTCGTCGGCATCGGCCTCCATTGCCGCCTCAATCAGCGCATCTTCATCCACGCCAGGCGCGAAGGAAATCTGCCCCTTGCGCTCAAACAGGTAGGCCACCGAACCGTCAGTGCCGAGGTTGCCGCCACATTTGCTGAACGCATGGCGCACGGCAGCCGCGGTACGGTTGCGGTTGTCGGTCATGCACTCGACCATCACCGCCACGCCACCCGGGCCGTAGCCTTCGTAGCTCAACTCGACCATGTCGTCTGTATCGGCCGCACCGGCACCACGGGCCACGGCGCGGTCGATGATGTCGCGGCTCATGTTGGCGCCGAGGGCTTTGTCCAGGGCCAGGCGCAGGCGCGGGTTGGAACCCGGGTCACCGCCACCCTGGCGCGCGGCAACGGTCAGCTCGCGAATCCACTTGGTGAAGATCTTGCCTTTCTTGGCATCCTGACGCTCTTTGCGGTGCTTGATGTTCGCCCACTTGGAATGGCCAGCCATAACACAACTCCGAAATTCTGTAGAAACCTGTCGAGCCCGCCCCAGGCGGGACTTCCCTCTTTAACGTGCAGCCCTTGTAACGCAAAGGCGCATCCGAAGATGCGCCCTTAGCTGACAATGTAAAACCTTATCGCGCTTTCACGCTGCGGCCTTACTCAGCCTTTGGTGTCTCGCGCAGACGGATATGCAGCTCGCGCAGTGCCTTGGCATCCACCACACCCGGCGCTTGCGTCATGACGTCGGCAGCACTTTGGGTTTTCGGGAAGGCAATCACTTCACGGATCGACTGGGCACCGGTCATCAGCATCACCAGACGGTCCAGGCCGAAGGCCAGGCCGCCATGGGGTGGCGCGCCGTATTTCAGGGCGTCGAGCAGGAAGCCGAACTTCTCTTGCTGCTCATCTTCGTTGATGCCCAGCAGGCGGAAGACCGATTGCTGCATTTCCTTGCGGTGGATACGGATCGAACCGCCACCCAGCTCGGTGCCGTTGAGCACCATGTCGTAGGCACGGGACAGAGCGCCAGCCGGGTTGGCTTCCAGCTCTTGCGGCGTGCACTTCGGCGCGGTGAACGGGTGGTGCAGTGCGCTGAAGCTGCCGTCGTCGTTTTCTTCGAACATCGGGAAGTCGACAACCCACATCGGCGCCCACTGGCAGGTCAGCAGGTTCAGGTCGTTGCCGACCTTGATCCGCAGTGCACCCAGCGCTTCGCTGACGATCTTCGACTTGTCGGCACCGAAGAACACGATGTCGCCGTCAACCGCGCCAACACGATCCAGGATCACATTGAGGTTGGCTTCAGGGATGTTCTTGACGATTGGCGACTGCAGGCCTTCAACGCCCTTGGCGCGCTCGTTGACCTTGATGTACGCCAGGCCCTTGGCACCGTAGATGCCGACGAACTTGGTGTAGTCGTCGATCTGCTTGCGCGGCATGCTCGCAGCGCCAGGCACGCGCAGTGCGGCGATACGGCATTTCGGGTCGTTGGCCGGGCCGCTGAACACCTTGAAGTCGACATCTTTCAGTTGGTCTTCAACGTCAACCAGTTCCAGCGGGTTACGCAGGTCTGGCTTGTCGGAACCGTAGCGGCGCATGGCTTCTTCGAAGGTCATGTGCGGGAATTCGCCGAACTCCAGGTTCAGCACTTCCTTGAACAGGTTGCGGATCATCTGCTCGGTGATGCCCATGATCTCTTTTTCATCGAGGAAACTGGTCTCGATGTCGATCTGGGTGAATTCCGGCTGGCGGTCGGCCCGCAGGTCTTCGTCACGGAAGCACTTGGCGATCTGGTAGTAACGGTCGAAGCCGGCGACCATCAGCAGTTGCTTGAACAGCTGTGGCGATTGCGGCAGGGCGAAGAAGGAACCGGCATGGGTACGGCTCGGCACCAGGTAGTCGCGGGCGCCTTCCGGGGTAGCACGGGTCAGGATCGGCGTCTCGACGTCGAGGAAGCCGTTCTCGTCGAGGAAGCGACGGATGCTGGTGGTCATGCGCGAACGCAGGCGCAGCTTCTCGGCCATTTCCGGGCGACGCAGGTCCAGGAAGCGATAACGCAGGCGGGTTTCTTCGCCAACGTCAGAGAACTCGTTCAGCGGGAACGGCGGAGTTTCCGACTCGTTCAGCACTTCCAGTTCGTAACCCAGCACTTCGATCATGCCCGACGCCATGTTGGCGTTGGTGGCACCGGCCGGACGCAGGCGAACCTTGCCGGTGATCTTCACGACGTACTCGCTGCGCACGCGATCGGCGGCGGCGAAGCTCTCGGCGCGGTCCGGATCGAACACCACCTGGGCCAGACCATCACGATCACGGATATCGAGGAAGATCACCCCGCCGTGGTCGCGGCGACGGTGAACCCATCCGCAAAGGGTGATTTCCTGACCTTCCAGGGTCTCGTTCAGTTGGCCGCAATAGTGGCTGCGCATCATGATAGTGGTTTCGCTTCTCGTAATTCGAAATTCGGTGGAGGCCCGCCTCATCACCGTACAGCTAAGTCAGGTGACGGATAATGCAGGAGCCTGCGCGTAGAGTTCAACTCAGTCTGCTTTGTCGCCGCCGGCCAGATTCTTCTTCGAACCGGTCTTGAAGTCGGTCTCGTACCAACCGTTGCCACTCAGGCGAAAGCCCGGCATGGACAACATCTTCTTGAGCTCCGGTGCCTGGCAGGCAGGGCAATCGACCAGCGGCGCTGCGCTGATCTTTTGAATGGCTTCCAACTGATGACCACAGGAAGCGCATTGATAGTCGTACATGGGCATGGAGATGTCTCGGCGATCAGATCATTACTGCGCCACGCCCTGCCCTGGCTCTATCCTGTGGGAAAGTCCCGGCATGCGCAGCAAAGCCCGGGATTATATCTGGTAAATCGAGGCTGTGCAGCCGTAGCGGCGCGCTGCTCTTTATATAGATGACTGCAGCAGGCTTCTGCCGGGCGCCCGAGCCGGGGCAATCCCGGGACGGGCGCCCGGCACAAGGTTCATGCAGGGTCCGGCTGGACACTGGGCGCGACAAGCCGCCCTTTCAATACATGCACCACGCAAACCACCCTGACCAGACCGCTGAAGTTCTTTACACCGCCATAACGCAAGTGCACTTCCCGGTCCACGTAAGACAGCAGCGCACTGACCGAACACGTATTGATCCTGGCGATCTCCGCGAGGATATTCCAATACACCTCTTCGAGCCGCAAACACGTCGAAAAACCATTAAGCCGAACCGATCGGGACAATGGCCTGGCCAAGTTCATATCGAACCCCTTGGCAAAGGGATCTACCTTTATCTTGTGCAATCCGCACGTTTCCATAACTCCATTACCTGCTCCGCGTGACATACACTTGACACTCCATTGCCTGACGGCCACTCATGTTCTCGTTGGCCGTTGAGCTATAAAACATCAAGACGACAAGTGCAGCCAGAAGACAGGGAGCCGATCACCGTAGGACAAGCCAACGCGCGTATCAGGAAGCTCGCGGAATCACGGAAATCGCCGGGAAGCAGGCATGCGAGGGGCGTCAGCTCGACGCCCTCCCGCCACCGGTGTTATTTGTTTTCGAGCAGGGAACGCAACATCCATGCGGTCTTTTCATGCACTTGCATACGCTGGGTCAGCAAGTCCGCCGTCGGTTCATCACTGACTTTATCCAACAACGGGAAGATCCCCCGGGCTGTGCGAGTCACCGCTTCCTGGCCTTCGACCAGTTGCTTGATCATGTCTTCAGCGCTCGGCACACCCTCTTCTTCCTTGATCGAAGAAAGTCGCGCATACACCGAGTAGGCACCCGGTGCGGGAAAGCCCAGGGCACGAATACGCTCTGCGATTGAATCCACCGCCAGCGCCAGTTCGTTGTACTGCTCTTCAAACATCAAGTGCAGTGTACGAAACATGGGCCCCGTTACGTTCCAATGGAAGTTGTGGGTCTTCAGGTAAAGTACATAGGTATCGGAAAGCAGTCGCGAAAGTCCATCAACGATTGATTTACGGTCTTCTTCACTGATACCAATATCGATTGCCATGTGTTTCCCCTTCAATTGATAAAAATTCATTGATCAGGTGCAGGACCACTCTAGCAAGAGTGCCGGCCGTGCGCAGCCTGGCTGACCCTTTCGAGGTGCGGCAAATCGCCCCTTGCAGAGCGGGCTTGCCCGACAGGCAAGGCTTCAACAGCTACCGGAAAAATTACCCAGCACCTGCGAAAAAGCCTGCACCTGTCTAGGACAAGTGTTTGACGCAGAAATGCCGTGCCCCTTGTAACAGCCTGAAATGCTTGATTTGAGTAGGCACAGGCTTTGCTGTTAAATAGGCAGCGTGTCGCCGCCGATATTTTTCGCGGCAAGCGGCATAGGCTGATACCCGTGCACGTGCCCAACGCCTCCCATTGTTCAGAAGCGAACCGTGCCCGTCAGCTCTTCCTTGTGATCCGTCTTAACGTGAGTTAATCAAAATGTTGAAAATCGTCCACCTGCTAACGGGCGCTGCAGCTTTGCTGCTGTCCTTTATCCCCAGCCTGCGATCAGAGACCCTGCCTTACCTGCAGCAACCTGACGCTCTCTACCTGACCTTCTTTGGTCTTCTTAACCTGACACTGGCTCCAGTCATTCCATACTGGAACAAAGGCCCGCGTCATCAACTGCAAAACCTGGTCAGCGCCCTGCTGGTCCTGGCTGTTGTCGTGCAAACCCTCACCCTGCTGGCGCCTATGCCTGAAGTCGGTGGCCACCCGGCCGTCCTGCTCAGCCTGGCAATAGCACTGGTAGCCATCGTTCTTCATCTGGCCATCAGTTTTTACCGCTCCTCCCCGGCCGCTGCGTCGCAAAGCTACGACATGACCAACCGGGATACCGGGACCGTCAAGTGGTTCAACACCTCCAAGGGCTTCGGCTTTATTTCCCGGGATTCGGGCGACGATATCTTCGTCCACTTCCGGGCGATTCGCGGCGAAGGCCATCGCGTACTGGTGGAAGGCCAGCGCGTGGAGTTCTCCGTCATGAACCGTGACAAGGGGCTGCAAGCTGAAGATGTGATCGCCGCATTGCCGCGTCGCTGATTCCAGCACCCCGAAAAAAAGAAACCGCGATGCAGCCTGGCTGCATCGCGGTTTTTTTTATGCCCGGGGGTTCAACCCCCGCCTTATTAATAATGAGGCGGCGGCGCCTCTTCCTCGGACGACTCGAACTGGCCGCCCATTTCTTCCTGGCGCTTGAGCAACGCAGTCATCTGCAACTGCAGGCGTTCCACGGCACGCTGCTGGGTGACCAGGATGTCATTCAGGGTCTCGATGGTGTCGTCCTGAAAGGCCAGGCGGCTTTCCAGGTCGGTCACGCGGGCTTGAAGATCCATGGCTCAAGCCTCCAGGAACGTGAAGTCGGCCGGCAGGATCTCGCGCAGGCGCGCACGAATTGCCACCACTTGCTCGTCACTGTAGGGCTTCGCCGGGTGCTTGCCCCAGACCGGCGCAGGCCAGGCCGCGTCGTCGCGCTTGCGTACGATCACATGCACGTGCAGTTGGCTGACCACATTACCCAAGGCACCGATATTCATTTTGTCGGCGCCGAACCCTTCGTTCAGCCACTGTGCCAGTGCCGTGCTTTCCTGCCACACCCGCTGCTGGTCGGCGACATCCAGTTGAAACACTTCGCTGATACCGTCGATGCGCGGCACCAGGATGAACCAGGGGTAATTCGAGTCATTGGAAAGCAGCAGCCGACACAGGGGGAAATCCCCGATAGGCAAGGTGTCTTGTTGAAGGCGTGGATCTAAGGCGAACACAGCAGTCACTCCCGTTCGGCGGGTCAGGTTTCAGGCGCCCAGCATACCTGCGAATGCCAGTCGCTTCACGGCGAATGCGCGTGGCCGAATACGCGCCCAAACAGGACGCCACGAAAAAAAGCGCACCATTTCGAGACAGGCCAATATTTCAGCTACGCTAAATGACCAATGTATCCAATTCTGGTCAAAGTCGGGACGCAGAACATGCTTCAAGACCTTGAGCCAGACGGCTTTCAAAAGGCGAAGGCTGAACGGGAGCAGAAACGCAGTCAGTGAAGCACTGCACCAAAATGACCCATTTGTGCTTCAAAGGGATCCGCCAACTACCCACCGAACGGGGTGAACCGGTAACGTTTTGTTCTGGTACAGGTTTTATGCGCCACCGAAACGGAGTGCGGCAGGCGCGTCAAGGCCAAACCAAACGGCGTAAAAAGCCCGTGCTTATGCGGTTTTTACAGGCCGTTGACACTTTTCACGAAAAAATCACATTCGGTTACCGGTTTGTGCACGCTTGTTGCATTCACACTCATATCGTCGACAACGGCACCGGCGGGAAGCAGGTGTTTCGCGACGGAAAATAACAGCGGTTCAATGCCTGGCAGGGATGAGTTGAAACTTTCAGGGGTGACTTTTCCACCCCGCTTCCAAGGTTTTAAAACAGCATTGAAGTTGTCAGTCCGGTTACAAGTGGACTGTGAATTTGCGACATGGAGCTAGCAATTTACGACAGGCCCGTAAAGAAGCTGAAAGGATAGATGTGCAAGTATCGTCAATAATGTCTGCGTGATATAACTTTGCGCCGACACAAAAAAGAAAGAGCCGCCCAGACAAAAATATAGGTGGGACGGCAGTACTCTTCCTAAAACCAAAGGAGCAAATCACGATGCGCGTGATGAAGTGGAGCATGATCGCCCTGGCTGTTTCAGCAGGCACCTCGCAGTTCGCAATGGCGTCCTCCCAGGACGATTCAAAGGGCTTTGTTGAAGACAGCACTTTCAGCATCAACACTCGCCTCCTGAACTTTAGCCGCGACTTCCGTAACAATGACACCGGCAAGAGCCGCGTCGACGAAACCGGTCTGGGCTTCAACGGCCTGTACCAGTCGGGCTTCACCCAAGGCACCATCGGTGTGGGTGTCGACGTCATCGGTCTGTTGGGCGTCAAACTGGACAGCGGCAAGGGTCGTTCCGGCACTGGCCTGTTTCCAACTGGCTCCGACGGTCGCGCTCAGGATGATTACTCCAAGGGCGGCGGCGCAGTTAAGTTCCGTATCTCCGATACGGTCCTGAAAATCGGCGACCAGTACACCACCGCGCCTGTATTCGCTTCCGATGACAGCCGTCTGCTGCCTGAATTGCCACAGGGTATCTCGCTGACCAGCAACGAGATCAAAGGCCTGAAACTTGAAGGCGGTCACTTCACTTCGAGCGTGGCACAAGCCCAGACCTACCGCGACAGCCTGGGCCTGACAAAAACCGACTTCATCGGTGGTGTCTACGCCCTGACTCCAGAAGTCAGCGCCAGCCTCTACTACGCGAAGACCGAAGACTACTGGAAAAAAACCTACGCCAACCTGAACTGGACCCATGCGCTCAGCAATGAGCAGTCCCTGGCGGTCGACTTCAACATCTACAGCACCAAAAGTGATGGCGCTGGCCTGCAACGGGCTGAGAAAGACGGCACCACCAAACTGGACAACCGTGCCTACAGCTTGCAAGGCGCGTACACCATCCAGGCTCACACCTTTACCCTGGCCTACCAGAAGGTCAGCGGTGACGGTGACTACGGCTACGGCGTAGACGGCGGCGGCACGATCTTCCTTGCCAACTCCATCGCTCGTTCCGACTTCAACGCTGAAGACGAGAAGTCGTTCCAGGCTCGCTACGACCTGAACATGGCGACTTTCGGCGTACCAGGCCTGAGCTTCATGACTCGCTACGTCAAAGGTACCGGCGCCAACACCGCCGACACCTCGAACGGCAAAGAGTGGGAACGTGACATCGAAGCCAAGTACGTGATCCAGAGCGGCCCGGCAAAAGACCTGAGCCTGCGCGTGCGTCAAGCCACTTATCGCTCCAGCGATGGTGTGTACTACGGTTCGGCGTCCATCGACGAACTGCGTCTGATCGCGCAATACCCGCTGAACATCTTGTAATTGGCAGTTTGATTACAACGATGACTTAGGGTTTCGGCCCTAACTAAAAAGCCGCTCACTTGTTCGCAAGTGAGCGGCTTTTTTATTGCAACTTAATCTCAACAACCGGATAACTAGCAAGCTAACTATCTAGTTTAATCCTGCGTAACAAACCTGACACATCGGCCAGGTTTAATCATCCAGTCACACTATTACTTCCCAGCACTTTCCTGCATGACGCGAATAACCCGTTGTGGAAACGGAATATCAATCCCCGCCGCTTTCAAACGGTCACGTGCCAGTTCATTGAACATGAACATCACATCCCAGTAATCCGAAGTCTTGGTCCAGACTCGCAGGGATACCGTGATCGAACTGTCGCCCAAGGTCGAAACTACCGCTGCCGGCGCAGGATCAGCCAATACACGTGGATCCTTGGCCAGTTCCAGCAGCACTTCACGTGCTTTCTGCAGGTCGGCTTCATAGTCGACCCCCACGTCAAACACCACCTTGCGGGTCGGCTGACGGTTGGTGTTGGTGATGAGGCCGTTGGACAGGCTGCCGTTCGGGATGATCACCGTCTTGTTGTCGCCGGTGCGCAACACGGTGTGGAAGATCTGGATGCTGTCGACGGTACCGGAAGTGCCCTGGGCTTCGATCCAGTCACCGATGCGGAACGGACGGAACAACAGAATCAGCACGCCGCCGGCGAAGTTCGCCAGGCTGCCTTGCAAGGCCAGGCCGATGGCCAGGGTGGCGGCGCCGATCGCGGCAACGAACGAGGTGGTTGCGACGCCGATCATCGAGGCCACGTTGACCACCAGCATGACCTTGAGCGCAATGTTCGCAAGGCTGGTAATGAAGTGTTGCAGCGCCAGGTCAGCATTACGCAATGCCAGCAAACGCCCTACCCGGTGGGTCAAGACGTTGATCAGCCACCAACCGATGGCCAGGGTGACCACTGCCAGCAAAAATCGGCTGCCGTATTCCATGATCATCGGTAACCACGACTCCGAGGTCTTGATCAAGTGATCCACTTCAGCGTTCAAGTCCATCTACATTCTCCTGTTTGCCGGATGTGCGGCCTTATCAATCCCCACATAACAAATGAGCCCCGAAGGGCTCAATCGTTTCTGCAGGTTCTGGGCGTGGGACGTCAAAAACGTCCACAGGTTCCCGAGGGGTCCACTCAGTCGCGGAAGTTATTGAACTGCAGCGGCATGTCGAAGGTCTTGGCGCGCAGGGCAGCAATGGCCTCCTGCAAATCGTCACGCTTCTTGCCGGTGATACGCACCTGCTCGCCCTGGATGGCGGCCTGGACCTTGAGCTTGGCGTCCTTGACGTGAGCGACGATTTTCTTCGCCAGCTCCTTGTCGATGCCTTCCTTGAGCACGGCCTCCTGCTTCATCAGCTTGCCGGACGCATAGGCATCCTTGATTTCAAGGCACTGTGCATCGATCTTGCGCTTGACCAGAGACAGCTTGAGGATCTCAATCATCGCTTCCAGCTGGAAGTCGGCTTCCGCGGTCAGGTTGACGGTCAGCTCCTTTTCCTTGAACTCGAAGCTGCCCTTGCCCTTCAAGTCATAGCGGCGATCCAGCTCCTTGACGGCGTTCTCGACGGCGTTGGTGACTTCATGTTTGTCCAGTTCGGATACCACGTCGAACGACGGCATGTAATTTCTCCAATAAAAAAGGGGCGCGGCTCAGTAGAGATGGAGCACGCCCGGGCTAAAATGCCCGGGCATTATAGCGGTTCTTTCGCCTCGTTCACTGCGGGCAGCCTTACGGAGTAAAAACTGATGTCGACCACCTGGCACGTCCTCGGCGCCGGCAGCCTCGGAACACTGTGGGCCGCCCGCCTGGCCCG
>NZ_JACARK010000270.1:0-1484 GCF_013386655.1 Pseudomonas sp. K5002
ACCCGGTACCTGAAGGCGGCGGGGGCCTGGCGGGCGCGTTGGGTTGCGGGGTTTTGGTGAATCAGGCGCAGGCGCAATTAAACGGCCTGGGCTGGACGGACTATCACGGTTGGTGGCTGGCGGCAGGCACCGGTACTACATTGGCGGGATTGGTGCTGGCGGAGGCGGGCGCGCATCCGGTATATGGCGCCCTGGCGGTGCCCGACGACCACGGGGTGGCGCAACAGGTGCAGGCGCTTGTGCAGCAGGGTTATGAATTGCTGGAGGCCAGCCGGGGCGGCTTTGCCAAGGTTGATCCGGAGTTGCTGGCCTTTATCGACGCTACCGAGCAAGCCTGTGGTCTGGCGCTGGAGCCGCTGTATACCGGCAAGGCGTTATTGGCGTTGAAACAACAGATTGAAGCCGGGAGATTTTCCCCCGGCACCCGCCTGATCTTCGTCCACACCGGTGGCCTGCAGGGCCGCCGGGGTTTCCCTGTTGCACCCGGTTAATGTAGGCGCTGGCTTGCCTGNNGCCAGCTCCCCCACAAGCCAGCTGCCACATTCAATCCGTGGGCTTACTGAAGGTTCCCTCTCTTGCCGGGCATCATTCTCAATGCAGTGTTGTCTCGCAGCACATAGTGATGGGCCAATCCGGCCAACGCATGCAGCCCGATCAGCCAGTAGCCGATCTTGCCGAACAGCACGTGCCAGCTTTCAATTTCCTTGGCCAACGCCTTGTTCTCGGCAATCAGCGGCGGCAACTCGATGCCGTAGAACATCACCGAATGCCCCTCGGCGCTGACGATCAGCCAGCCGGCGATGGGCATGCCGATCATCAAGGCGTACAGCGCCATGTGCATCAGGGTGGCGAGGAGGGTTTGCCATTGCGGCGGGGCCGGTACGATCTTCGGTGCCACGCCCAGGCTGCGGGCGAACAACCGTAGCCACACCAGCACAAACACCGTCAGGCCGAACATGAAGTGCATTTCCACGATCAACGTACGTGCGCCGCTGCCTTTGGGAAACTGCCCGCGTAACTCAATGCAGGCGTAGACCACCGCCAGCAGCAGCACCATCAGCCAGTGCAACGCAATCGACATGGTGCTGTAACGCGTATCGGAATTTTTCCAGGGCATCGCTTTCTTCCTCACTCATCAGGGCAAACCTCCGTTCTTTGCGACGGAGTCCTTTCAATGTAAGCCTGTTTTACGAGGTTTGCCCGTGAGAGGAGGGTGTATAGGCGATCTTTTGATCTCGATCAGTTGCCCTGCGGCATTTCACCCCGTGCCAGGCGCTGGTTGATGTCGGCGATCACCGCAGGCAGGTCGGTGATGGTGTCGATCATGTAGTGTGGGCGCGAGCCTTCGAACATGGCCTGGATACGCGTGCGTTCGCTGGCGAGTGTGCCGGCGTCGAGGGCGCGGAACTGCTCGTAGGTCAGGCCCAGGGCGTTGCCCGAGCAGGTCAGCGCCACGGTCCACATCCCGGCGCGACGGCCTTCGA
>NZ_JACARK010000271.1:0-3855 GCF_013386655.1 Pseudomonas sp. K5002
TGGCCGGCGTTGTAGACCCAGGCCAGGCGCGGTTCCTTCACCTGGTCGAGCGTCTCATGCACCAACAGTACGTTGCCGGCCAGGCGCGCCGGCGCGGTCACCGATTGTTTGAAGAAGGTCAGTACGTTGGCGCCCTTGACCGGGTCCATGTCCGGGATCAGCTGCGGCACGGCCACTTCTTCTTCGAAGCGGATCGGCGTGTAGCTGCCGTTGGTCTGCGGCGTGGCCTGGGTAATGATGCGGCGCAGGTTGCCGCCGTGGTAACGGGTGATGTGGTTCCACAGCACCTCAACGCCGTTCTTCGGAATCGGGAACGCGTAGTAGCGGTTGCCGGTGAAGTTCTCCAGGCCATTGCCGTCGTTGATCGCATGCACGTTGAGCGCGCTGCGCTTGATCGACTCGTAGATCTCCGGCGGCAGGTTGACCGTGCGGTGGGTCGGGTACACGGGGATCTTGTAGGTTTGCGGGTAGCGCTTGAACATCGCCACCTGGCCTTCGGACAGTTTGTCCTTGTACTTGTCGACCGTGGCGGCGGTGATCACGAACAGCGGCTTTTCATTGGCAAACGGGTCAGCGAGGAAGCCTTTGCTGTCCACCGCCCCGGCGTTTTTCGGGATACCACCGGTCCATGCCGGGATCGAACCATCGGCGTTACCGGCCTTCTCGGCGCCCACCGGGGTCAGGGTAGTGCCGAGCTTGGCCGCTTCTTCCGGCGACACTGCGGCCATCACGTTGGCGGCCAACAGGCTCAGGGCCAACACCCCGCATTGCAGAATCATCTTGCGCATAGTCTCTTGTCCTTACTTAAGCCAAATCAGAAGTTCACGCCAAAGCTGAGGGCGATGAAGTCGCGGTCGGTGAGGGTGTTGTAGTCACCGCCAAAAAAGTCGGTGTAGCTCAGGCTCGCGGTGTAGGTGTTGCGGTAGTCCGCATCCACGCCGACGCTGATGGCCTTGGCGCCTTCGTTGAACAGGCCGTTGGGGCCGTAGCCGCTGACGTCCTGGGACCACGACACGTTGGGCTTGAGGTTGACCCCGGCGAATACGTTGTTGTAATCGAGGATGGCCCGGGCGCGATAACCCCAGGAGTTGGCCGTGACAAACCCATCGGTGTCGCCGCCGAAACCGTATTGGCCGTAGACCGAGTCACGGCCATAACGCAGCTTGGATTTCGCCTCCAGCCCGCCGACGTGCACAAAGGCCGCCTCGCCCACCAGGGTCAGGCGTTCGGCGCCCAGTACCTGGTCGAAGAATTGGGTCATGGTGCTCTGGATCTGGGTGATTTCCTTGCGGCGGTAGCCGGCGTTGTCGGCACCGAAGGAACTGCTGATCGGTGAAGCGGCGTTGCCGGCAATCGGGTTGACAAGGGCCAGCGTCAGGTCGGTGGTGTTGAGTTGTACGGGAGCATTCGGGCGGTAGCTGATTTCGCCGGTCCAGGCGGTGCCGGTGGCCAAGGTGGTGGAGAAACTGGCACCGAACAGGCGGATATTTTCCGGGTAGTCGAGGTAATACTGGCCGCGACCGAGCATCGTGCTTTGCGCCAGGCCGGCCCCGGTACCCGGGGCGATCCCGTTGGCCGCGTTGGCAATAGCGCCAATGGTTGCCAGGTTGGTGTTGGCGGTGATGGTACCGACGGTGGGCGTGCGGCTGTGATAGTTCATGAAGTACAGGCCGTACTCCGTGTCATCCCCCAGCCAACGCAACGCCACGCCGAACTGGCCGCCATCGCGCGCCTCGCGGTCTTTTGCACGCTGCACCACTACGCCTTCTTTCGTAACCTGGAAGCCCTGGCCAAACGCCGCCGCTACCGGTTGCAATGGTGCAATCGCCGGGCTGCCGACGGTGTAGTTGCCGTTGCAGCCATGGGCCACCACGTCGTTACCGAAGAAGGTGCCGCAGTTGTCCACCACGGTGTTTTCCCAGTTCAACTGGTAGAAACCTTCCACGCTCAACTGGTTGGTGAGGCTTTGGGAGGCGAACAGCATGTTGACCGGAATCAGGCCTTCCTTGATCTCGGCGCCAGGGCGGCGGAACGCGGAAACGTCGATGGGGTTGATGCTGTTGATGGAGTTGCCGATGAACGTACTTTCCCCCCAACTGACCACCTGTTTACCGACGCGCACGTTGCCCGGCAAATCGCCGATGGAATAGTTGTGATAGACAAATGCATCGAGTAATTCGTAGCCGGAGGAACGCGCGCCTTCGTCGCGGTGGTTATTGCTGATCTGCTTGAATTCGCGGTCTTCGTCCTGCAGTTCGAAGTCGTACCAGTACTTGCCGCGCACGAACACGCCGCTGTCGCCGTACTTGAGTTCCAGGTCGTGGATGCCCTTGAAGATCTTGGAGAAGGTCTCGCCCTTCTTGAAGTTCAGGCGACCATCATCGCCAGTGGAAGCCTGGCCCGTTCCGCCGTTGGGAATGCCCACCAGCTTCTTGTCGGCATCGCGCATGCCCCAGCTGGCACCGACCGACAGCGAGGAATCGAATTGCCCTTCGATCTCGCCGATGTTGAACGAAACAGCCTGCGCCTGGGCACAGCAACCCAAAGCAACCGCAGCGGCCAGCGCCTGTGGCCTGAAGATGGCGCGCATTGTTGTTTTTGTCATGCGTCTTCCCCGGTGGTGTGACAGAAGGCCCCACCCTACTGCCCGCGATCAGGAGCGATAAGCGCACCAAGGAGGTATTCGTGTTGTCGCTCGAAAGGATGAGAGGGCGCTCTGGCCGGGGTCCTGGAGAGGCCATGGACGAGATGGATGAAGGATTATCAGGAGGATGGATGAGGTGTTATTGCCACTGTTGCGGGTTTTGTAACAGTCCTTGTCTCGAATCGCTATTTTTCATTTTGTAACAAAAGCCTATTCTTGCCTGGCTTTCAGGGCAAACCGCCCGCTTCCAGAACCTGGAGGAACAGCCATTTTTTTATGGATTGATCAATATTTTCAATCTGTTACCGGTGTTCACTGACGTTGATTTATTGCTCCTTGATCAAACGTCTTACTTCAGCCGCTGCCTTTGCAGCGGCTTTTTTTATGCCTGAAATAAAGCGGGGCGCCATGGCGCCCCGCTTGATTAAAACTTTTTCACGTAATGATCACAGGCTGTACTTCTGCAGGTTGGCCATCAACTCCTTCAAGGCCTCGATGTTGTCCTTGGGGTGAGCGGCCCCGTCGAAGTCACAGATTTGCTGCCAGTGGGCGGCGACATCATCCGGGGAGAACCCGGCTTCAGGATCAAACCCAACCCCCAGGCTGCGCTCCCAGCGGGTCTTGCCGATCCAGCCGCCGCCCACCTCAAACAGCCCGGAGGTTTCCTGACACGCCTCGCTGCCCAGGTACACCACCAGCGGGCTGATCAATTCCGGCTTGAGGCGTTCGAAGACTTGCGGCGGGATCAGGCCTTCGGTCATGCGTGTACCGCCGGTGGGGGCGATGGCGTTGACCAGGATGTTGTTCTTGCGGCCTTCCAGCGCCAGGGTTCGGGTCAAGCCGTACAGGCCGAGTTTGGCCATGCCGTAGTTGGACTGGCCGAAGTTGCCGTAAATGCCTGAGGTCGAGGCGGTGAAGATCACCCGGCCGTAGGCTTGTTCACGCAGGTGGGGCCAGGCGGCGCGGGTGACTTTGTAGGCGCCTTCGACGTGTACGCGGTAGACCAGGTCCCAGTCGCTGTCTTCCATTTTGTGGAAGGTTTTGTCCCGCAGGATCCCGGCGTTGTTGACGACGACGTCGATGCGGCCGAAGGCGTCGAGGGCGTTCTGGACGATCTTGTCACCGTCGGTGACGGAGTCGTGGTTGGCCTCGGCGATGCCGCCGGCTTCGCGGATTTCGGCTACGACGCGGTCGGCCGCCGAGGCGTTGGC
>NZ_JACARK010000272.1:0-5975 GCF_013386655.1 Pseudomonas sp. K5002
CAACGCCCGCCGACCACGCCGTATTCGATCATCACGTTCAAGCGCAGGCCACGGGCGGCGAAGAACAGGCCCAGGTCGGCGACGTTGTCCGGGTGGTCGACCATGCAGTGGAAGTCGAATTCGGGGTCGGCCAGCAGGTCGGCGATCAGCGCCATGTTCGGCGCGCCCACCAGTTGGTTGGCCATCAACACCCGGCGAACCCCACCGGCGTACGCAGCGCGGGTCTGCACGGCGTTGGCCAGGGTGATGCCCCAGGCGCCCTGCTCGATCTGCCGCTGGAACAGCGCGGGCATCATGCTGGTCTTGCCGTGAGGCGCCAATTGCGCACCGCTGTTGCTGACGAAATCCTGCATCCAGCGGATGTTGTGTTCCAGGGCGTCACGGTGCAACACCAGGGCTGGCAGGCTGACGTCACGGACCAGATGTGCACCGATGGCGGCGGCGCCTTTTTCAACGGCATTGAAGGCAGACATAAGGGTTTCCTATTCGTTGATGCGACGGGCCAGGTTGTTCGCACTGTCGATCAGCACCCGGCGGTAGTCGTTGTAGTTTTTGATCGCATCGGCCCGTGGGGCGACGATGCACAGGGTCGCAATGCTGATGCCTTGGGCGTCCCGGACCGGGGCGGCAAAGCAGTGGGTAAAGGTGTCGGCGACACTGTCGAAGGAGAAGAATCCGTCGAGGGTGGCCTGACGGATTTGCCCGAGGAAGGTTTCCAGAGGCAGGCGCTGACCGTCCGGGAGGATGAAGTCGTCGTAGTCGATCAGGTCGATGATTTGCTGGTCGCTCAGGTGGCCCAGCAGCAGGCGGCCGGAGGCGGTCCAGGGGATCGGCGCGTTCTCGCCGATGTCTGAGGAAATGCGGAAATGCCGCTCGCCTTCGCGCATCAGGGCCACGGTGTATTTGCGGCCATTGAGCAGGCACATCTGGGCGGTTTCGTGGGTTTGGCTGACGATTTCCTGCAGGGCGTGGTCGGCTTCGCGGGTCAGGTCGAAATGGCGCAGGTGGGCCTGGCCGAGGAAGTACAGCTGACGGCCGAGGTAGACGTGACCGTCCTTGCCGACGGTTTCGAGGATGCGCCGTTCCAGCAGCGAGGCCACCAGCTCGTAGACCGTGGATTTGGGGCTGCCGATGCCGCTGGCGATGTCATTCGGGCGCAGGGGCTGGCCGATTTCCTTGAGGAAATCGAGGATATCGAACGCCCGGTCGAGGCCTTTGGCGCGGCGTTTGATGGTGTCTTCGGTCATGGCAGTCGTCGGTCCCGTTTGAAGATGTAGCTATCAACACAGACCCCCTGTGGTCTCAAGAGACGGGCATTTAGCCTTTTTTCTTGTAGGCCACGCAATCGATCTCAACCTTGCAATCGACCATCATGTTCGCCTGCACACACGCCCGCGCCGGAGCATGTTCCGGGTTGAAGTATTCGCCGAAGACTTTGTTGAAGCTCCAGAAGTCCCGTGGGTCTTCCAGCCATACACCGACGCGCACCACGTCTTCAAGGGCGTAGCCGGCTTCTTCGAGAATCGCCACCACGTTGCGCATGGTCTGGTGGGTCTGCTCGACGATCCCGCCCGTGATGATTTCACCGTCCACCGCCGGCACCTGGCCCGACACGTACAACCAGCCATCTGCTTCCACCGCGCGGGCGAAAGGACGAGGCTGGCCGCCGCCTGCAGTGGCGCCGGTGCCGTAACGAGTAATGCTCATAATGGATCTCCTGAAGTGATGATTTAAAAACGAATGTTCTTGAGAAATTCCGCCAGTCGCGGCGATTGCGGGCGTTCGAAAATGTCCTTCGGCGGCCCTTGTTCTTCAATGCGGCCCTGGTTCATGAAGACGATCTTGTCCGAGACCTCATAGGCAAAGCGCATTTCGTGGGTGACCAGCAACATGGTCATGCCCTCTTCCGCCAAACCCTTGATTACGCTGAGCACTTCGCCCACCAGTTCCGGGTCCAGGGCCGAGGTGACTTCGTCGAACAGCATCAGGCTCGGGTTCATCGCAATCGCCCGGGCAATCGCCACGCGCTGTTGCTGGCCGCCCGACAGTTGGCCCGGGAAGTGATTGCGGCGCTCCAGCAGGCCGACACGGTCCAGCCATTTTTCCGCCAGTGCAACCGCTTCGTCCTTGCCCATCTTCTTGACCTTGAGCAGGCCCAGGGTGACGTTCTGCAAGGCGGTCAGGTGCGGGAACAGGTTGAACTGCTGGAACGCCATGCCGGTCATCGCGCGGTGCTGGGAGATCACCCGCTCCGGGTGGCGCACGCGCTTGCCGCCGACCTCGCTGTAGCCGATGGATTCACCGTCGAGGGTGATCTGGCCGCCCTGGAATTCTTCCAGCAGGTTGACGCAACGCAGCAGCGTGGTCTTGCCCGAACCGCTGGAGCCGATCAATGTCACGACGTTGCCGCGCTGCATGCTCAGGTCGACGCCCTTGAGCACTTCCACCGGGCCGTACTGTTTACGCAGGCCGCGAATGTTCAGCAGTGGCTGGCTTTCTTTTGAGAGTTGGTTCATGGCAACGCCACCCGCTTTTCAATGTAACGCCCCAACAATTCGATGGCGTAGTTGATGACAAAAAACATAAAGCCTGCAAACAGGTAGAACTCCAGGGTCATGAACGTCCGGGCGATGACCTGTTGGGTGCTGAGGAGCAGCTCGGCCACACCGATCACCGACAGCAAGGTGGAAGCCTTGACGATTTCGGTGGACGAGTTGACCCAGGTCGGCAGGATCTGCCGCAGCGCCTGGGGTAACAGCACGTAGCCCAGGGATTGATAGAAGGTCAGGCCGATGGCCTTGCCCGCTTCCAGTTGCCCCTTGGGAATGGCCTGCAATGCACCGCGCACGATTTCCGAAACGTGAGAGCCGCAGAACAGCGTCAGGCCCACGGCACCGGCCTGGAACGCAGTGACCTGCCAGCCAAGCGCCGGCAGCATGTAGAAGCACGCCAATACCAGCACAAACACCGGCGTACCGCGGATCAGGTCGACGTACAGGCGAAACGGTGCGCGCATCCAGAATTTGCCGTAGGTCAGTACCAAGCCGGCGACGATGCCGATCAGGGTGCCGAAGATAATGGCCAGGGCCGAGCAGTAGACGCTGGTCTGGAACCCCGCCCAGAGGGTTTCCCGGGCGATCCACAACTCATGCAGCCAGCTGGGGGATTCGTACATGGGCGCTCCTTAGCGGCGAATTGCCAAACGCTGTTCCAGGTAACGGAGCAGCATGGCAATGAGGTAACAGGCAGCCACGTAGAGCGCGGTCGTGACCATCCAGGTTTCAATCACCCGGTAGCTTTCGACGTTGATCTTGCGGGCGTAATAGGTCAGCTCCGGCACCGCGATCGCGGCGGCCAGGGAGGTGTCCTTGAACAGCGAGATAAAGTTGTTCGACAGCGCCGGCAGCACGTTGCGCAGCATCACCGGCACGGTGATGTACGCGCGGATACGCCATTCGCCCAGGCCAATGGCCAGGCCCGCTTCACGCAACCCCTTGGGAATGTTCAGCAGGCCTGCGCGAAAGACCTCGGTGAGGTAGGCACCGGCGTACAACGACAGGGTGATGATGAACGAAGGGATCTTGTCCAGCCGGATACCCAGGCTGGGCAAGGCGAAGTAGATCAACAGGATCAGCACCAGGATCGGGGTGTTGCGGATCACCGTCACATACACCGAGGCCACGATGCGCAGCGCACGGTGTTTGGACAGCATCGCAAACGCCATCAACAGGCCGATCACGCAACCGATGGCGATGGACAGCAGTGCCAGTTCAAGGCCGAGGCCGAGCCCCGCCAGCAAGCTGGGGAAATCGCGCCACACAGCGGCAAAGTTCAACTGATAGTTCATGGTCGGCAGTACCTGATTGGGGCGCCGTCAGCGACGCCCCAGGGTTTACGAATTACTTGAACTCAACCGGGAAACCGATCGCAGGCTCCGGCAGGTCCACACCGAACCATTGCTTGAACGAGGCCTTGTACATTGGGAATTCCACACCGGTCATGGCTTCATGCAGGGCGGTGTTGACGAAGTTCAGCCAGTCCTGGTCGCCACGCTTGACGGCGCACGCATAGGTTTGCGGGCTCCAGGCGTAGCTCGGGCTGCGGTAGCGGCCCGGGTTTTGCACCATCAGGTACTTGACCGAGGACTGGTCGGTGGCAGCGGTGTCGGCACGCCCGGAGTTCACGGCCTGGTACATCAGGTCGACGCTGTCGTACTGGTCGACCTTGGCTTTGGGCAATGCCTGGTGCACCAGCTCTTCGGCGTAGACGTTTTGCAGCACGGCCACGGTGACGCTGTCGCCGGCGGCCTGCAGGTCTTCGATTTCCTTGTACTTGCTGTTGGCCGGCAGCAGCAGGCCCACACCTTCGCGGTAGTACGGCAGGGTGAAGGCCACCTGCTGCGCACGGCTTGCCGTGACGGTGATGAACTGGCAGCTCATGTCGACCTTGTCGGTCAACAGGTTGGGAATGCGGGCATCGGAAGACTGCACCACGTATTCGACTTTGCTCGGGTCATTGAACAGACCCTTGGCCACGATGTGGCCGATGTCGATGTCAAAACCCTGCAACTTGCCATCCGCTCCCTGGAAGTGCCACGGCGCATTGGTACTGCCTGTACCCACGATCAGGTGCCCACGCTTGAGCACTGTATCGAGCTTGCTGTCCGCCGCCTGCACTACGCTGGCGAGGGAAGCCGATGCGGCGAAGAGAAAAACACACGCTTTGAACACGGAAGGTCGGTGATGCATGACAAGCACTCCAGGAGTTGTGTATTCCGCTATACCGGAACTTAGTATGTAACAACGGAATAGACAGCAGAAAGTGTGCCACACGCAGTAACATAAAAATATTGCGGGATTAATTTCTTTTTAAATCAACGGGATAGATTTTTATCAGCGATAAGGCACTGGGCCAGCCGCTGCAATCAGATTGCTACCGTTGGCTACACACCGGGGTGACAGGCCACATTTGGGTGCGGGGGCGGGTCGTTACCGTGCACGAAAGCGGTGCAGTGGCCGGATGGAAGAATTCCGTGGCTGGGCTAGTCTTGGCAGATGATCGAGCCCCCCAAGGAACGCGTTCAGATGAAGATCAGTCTTGTCCTTATGTTGTTGTCGCTGGCATTTGCCACCCAGGTGTTCGCCAAGGATGACCGGCGCGAATGCAAGGCCGAGCTGGTCAGGCTGAAGGCGGCGTTCAGTACGAACTACACCACGCAGAATCATCATGGGTATCGTCGGGCCAAGGATGCCAAGGATCAGGGTGACTATAAGCAGTGCGTGGGGTTGGCGAAGAAGGCTCGGGAGCGGGCGGAGCGTTGAATCCTTTGGGGCTGCTGCGCAGCCCAGCGGGAGCAAGCTCCCTCGCCACAATGGGCTACTTGGAGGTGGGTACCTGTTAGTTTTGACAGTAGACGGTTTTGATCGCCGGGATTAGCGTGGGCCAGGCCTTTCGCTCAAGGAGATCATCATGGGAATTGCAACGGCGGTGATTGCCGATGCCGAGCAGTATCAGCAGTTGCTCAAGACGCATAGAACGGTGTTCATGCTGTTTGTTTCGCAGCACTGCCCGGCCTGCGGGGAAGCCGGGCCACTGTTTGAACGGATTGCCGGGAAATACGCCAGCTCCGTGAAAAGCCTGGTGCTCGACACTGCCCGAACCCCGAGGCATCCCGAGGTTACCGGCACGCCTACCCTGCTGGTTTTCCAGAATGGCAAGATGATCAATAAGCTGGAGGGGTTCGACGAAAAAACGCTGAGGGAGACGTTCACCAGGACCAGAATCAGTCCTCCAACATCAACCGCGCCGTCCCCGAAACCCGAATCGAGGCACCCTTTTCATCGGTGATCTGCGCCTGCAAGCGCGAACGGCTGCCCATGTCCTCGCCTTGAATGATGTCGATGCGCCCGTTGTGCGGCCAGCCCAGGTCCCGCAGGTAGCCGGCAAAGGCAGCGGTCGCGGCACCCGTGGCCGGG
>NZ_JACARK010000273.1:0-4908 GCF_013386655.1 Pseudomonas sp. K5002
CGCCGCCCGCACCCAGGCCAGCACCTCGCAGATCAATGAGATGCTGGCGCGCCTGACCACGGGCGTGAGTTCCTCGGTGACGGCCATGGAAGCCACCCAGGCCAGCTGCCAGTCTGCGGCTGACGCCACGGCCCGGGTGAACACAGGATTGGACGAGATGGCCGGCTCCGTCAGCCATATCAACAACCTCAGCACCCAGATCGCCACCGCCGCCGAACAGCAAAGCGCAGTGACCGAGGAAATCAACCGCAGCATGGTGCACATCCGCCACATGGTCGAAGAGCTGGTGCAAAGCGGCCACGCCACCGAGCACAACACCCAGAGCCTGCTGGATGCCAATGGCCGGGTTATTGCATTGATGGGTCGCTTCAAGGTGCGTTGAAAAAATAGCCTGAAAGCTCCCGTGCAATGCGCGGGAGCCGGACTATTCTGACAGTTCGCTCCGCCACACAGGAGGTGTGTCATGCACGCAGTTGAGCACCCGATCCGTCTGGAGCGGATCAGTCAGGAACGCTATATACAAGCCTCTATCGACGACGTTTACGACTACGTTACCCAACCGGATCGCTGGCATGAATGGCATCCGACATCCCTGGGCGCCGACACCGGTATCGCCGGCTCATTGCCTGCCGGTCATCGTTTCACTGAAACCATCGACCTGCTGGGTGTGCGGGTTCCCATGAGCTATCGCGTGCAGATTGCGCAGCGACCGCGGGAGTTCAAGACCGCGTTCACCTCATTGGCGGTCGATGGCTGTATTCATTATCTGCTGCAAGTACAGGGCAACGGCACGCTGTTCAAGCGCATCCTCACCTATGAAACCGAACTGCAACTGACCACCCTGCATGAGCGCATGATCGCACTGTCCAACCAGGCCCTTGATCAGCTCAAGCAGCGCCTGGAATCCCCGCCAGCCTGACAAAACCGTCATATCCCTCTCAGTTTTCCGACAGCACCAGGCGGTTATTCTGGTGCTGTCGGTTTTTCGTAAAACCTCGTAACACTCCCGGGAAACCCTTTTTTAAAAAGCGCGGAGAATGCCCGGCTGTTGCCCTTTATCTGACGAGATGATGATGAAAACTACCCTACGACTGGCCGCACTGTCGGCCCTGCTCATGAGCACCCTGGCCCAGGCTGCCGAGCTGATCCCGATTGACGTGCACCGTGATGCCAACTGCGGTTGCTGCAAAAAGTGGATTGCCCACCTGGAGAGCAACGGGTTCAAGGTCAACGACCATGTGGAAAGCAACATGAGCGAGGTCAAGCAACGCCTGGGCGTGGCGCCGCGCCTGGCGTCTTGCCATACCGGCGTGATCGACGGCAAGTTCGTCGAAGGCCATGTGCCAGCCGACCAGGTCTTGGCCCTGCGCAAGCGCGACGACTTGCTGGGCATTGCGGCGCCAGGCATGCCCATGGGCTCGCCTGGCATGGAGATGGACGGCAGCAGCGATGCCTATCAGGTCATCGGCCTGACTCGCGATGGCAAAGACGTGGTAGTGGCTGACTATCCGGCACGCTGATTGATGCTTGCCGGTTACCTGGGACTGTTTTTCGCCGCCTTCGGCGCAGCCACGCTGTTGCCGATGCAATCGGAGGCGGTGCTGGTAGGGCTGATGATCAGCGGGCATTACAGCGTGTGGCTGCTGCTCGGGGTTGCAACGGCCGGCAACGTATTGGGCTCGGTGGTGAACTGGCTGCTGGGCCGCTCGGTCGAGCGCTTCAAGGATCGACGCTGGTTTCCGGTCAGCCCCAGGCACCTGGAAAAGACCCGTACCCACTACCAGCGCTGGGGCCATTGGTCGTTGCTGCTCAGTTGGGTGCCGATCATTGGTGACCCGCTGACCCTGGTGGCCGGGGTCATGCGCGAACCGTTCTGGCGGTTCCTGGTGCTGGTGACCTTGGCCAAAGGGGCGCGCTACGGGGTACTGGCCATGCTCACCCTGCACTGGATTTAATCTCCCGTTAATCCCCTCGCCACAGCATCCGGGCACTGTTCCCGGAGCTCTAACCATGTCCAAGATCCGCTCTCTGTGCGTCGCCAGCCTGTTGCTCGGCAGCGCCCTGCCCGCCTTCGCCGCCGAAGAAGGTCCGACCTACGGCCCCGAGCTGCAAGGCTTCCAATACCCGTACCCGGTAGAGCACTTCACCTTCCAGTCCCAGGGCAAATCCCTGCAGATGGGCTACATGGACGTGCCGGCCAAGGGCAAGGCCAACGGGCGCAGCATCGTGCTGATGCACGGCAAGAACTTCTGCGGCGCCACCTGGGATGAATCGATCAAGGCCCTGAGCGACGCCGGCTACCGGGTGATCGCTCCCGACCAGATCGGTTTCTGCACCTCCAGCAAGCCGGACAATTACCAGTACAGCTTCCAGCAACTGGCGATCAACACCCATCAACTCCTGGAAAAACTTGGTATTCAGAAGGCTACCCTGCTCGGCCATTCCACCGGCGGCATGCTTGCCACACGCTACGCCCTGCTCTATCCGCAGCAAACCGAACAACTTGCACTGGTAAACCCTATTGGCCTGGAAGACTGGAAGGCCATCGGCGTGCCCTACCGCAGCGTTGACCAATGGTACGAGCGCGAGTTGAAACTGACCGCCGAAGGCATCCGCAAATACGAGCTCGACACCTACTACGTCGGCCGCTGGAAGCCTGAATACGACCGCTGGGTCGATATGCTCGCCGGCATGAACAAAGGCCCCGGCCACACCCAGGTGGCGTGGAACTCGGCGCTGATTTACGACATGATCTTCACCCAGCCGGTGTACTACGAGTTCAAGGACCTGCAGATGCCCACCCTGCTGCTGATCGGCACGTCCGACAACACCGCCATTGGCAAGGACCTGGCGTCACCGGCGGTCAAGGCGAAGCTCGGCAACTACGCGGTGCTGGGCAAGCAAGTGGCCAAGCTGATTCCCCACGCCACCCTGGTGGAATTCCCGGGCCTGGGCCATGCACCGCAAATGGAAGAGCCGTCACAGTTTCACAAGGCACTGTTGCAAGGGCTGAACGCCCTTTAATCCAACCTTTTTCGAGGCATGCGTGAATGTCGGTACAGATCGCAGTGATTGATGATTGGCAGAATGTGGCCAGTGGCGTGGTGGACTGGTCAGTCCTGGCGTCGGTCGGCCAGGTGCACTTCCTCCACGATTACCCGGCGGACACCGCCACGTTGATCGAGCGTTTGCAGGGGTTCGAGGTGATCTGCGTGATGCGCGAACGCACCACCTTCGACCGGGCTCTGTTGCAAGGCTTGCCCAGGCTCAAGTTGCTGGTGACCGGCGGCATGCGCAACGCCGCCATCGACATTCCTGCGGCCAAGGCCCTGGGTATCCAGGTAGGCGGCACTGACAGTTACAAGCACGCCGCCCCGGAACTGACCTGGGCACTGATCATGGCGTCCACCCGCAACCTGCTGGCCGAAGCCAATTCCCTGCGCGCCGGGGGTTGGCAAGTGGGCCTGGGCGGCGATTTGTACGGCAAGACCCTGGGGATTCTCGGGCTGGGCAGCATTGGCCAGAAGGTCGCCAAATTTGGCCAGGCTTTCGGCATGCGCGTAATTGCCTGGAGCGAAAACCTTACCCCAGAGCGCGCTGCCGAAAGCGGCGTGACCTGGGTCAGTAAGCGCGAGTTGTTTGAACAGGCGGACGTGTTGTCGATTCACCTGGTGCTCAGCGACCGCAGCCGCGGGCTGGTGGACGCCGAAGCGTTGGGCTGGATGAAACCTACGGCGCATTTGGTGAACACGGCACGCGGGCCGATTGTCGATGAGGCCGCCTTGATTGACGCCCTGGCCAATGGCCGGCTGGCGGGCGCGGCACTGGACGTGTACGCCCAGGAGCCGCTGCCAGCCGGGCATCCATTCCGCCAGTTGCCCAACGTATTGGCCACCCCTCATGTGGGGTACGTCAGCGAGCAGAACTACCGCCAGTTCTACCAGCAAATGATCGAAGACATCCAAGCCTGGGCCAAAGGAGTGCCCCTTCGCGCACTAAGCTAGTGCACACATTTCACCTCCCACTCCCCCCTGTAGCAGCTGTCAAGCCCCAGCGAGGCTGCGTCGGGCGCACTGCCGATCCTGAACCGGAGCGCGCTCGACAGCTGCTACGGGGCTCATGAAAAAAATTTGTCCTACAAAAATACCCCACAGACCCCACAGGCTCTGGGATCTGTCCTAGACTCATGACCGATGGGTCCGATCCAAAACAAAAACCCCGCAAAAAATCGAAACTTTCCAACTCTGCCACAGGTCAGGTTTAAGGTAAGGCGAGTGCTGACGGTTCATACCGAACGCCCGTCCATCCACTCTATTTAAGACTCCAGCACAACTGGCATAAGGCTTGCCAGTCTGTGTAGCGCTTGTGCGCCTGGCCGCAGGACGCGGTCAACCTTCGCTGATTGCCATATGCCATCAGCCGACCAGAACTCGGGAGAGAACTATGATCAGTGCCGCTGTAGATACTCAGGGAGAGCGTTTTAGTCAGCCGGTTGGCGGGCCGACCTCATTGGCCGACCTTCCCAACACGGTGCGGCCGGTCCCACGTGTGAATCCCAATCGCAAAAAAGTGCTGTTTGTCACTTCCGAACTGGCCGACCTGGTGAAAACCGGCGGCCTGGGCGACGTTTCCGCCGCACTGCCCCGCGCCATGGCGCACCTGCACGATGTGCGCGTGCTGATCCCCGGCTACCCGCAGGTGCTGGACAGCGACAACCCGATTCATATCATCGGTGAGCTGGGGGGCCACGCCGCGCTGCCACCGTGCAAGATCGGGCGCATGGACCTCAAGGACGGCCTGGTTATCTACGTGCTGATCTGCCCCGAGCTTTACGAGCGCGAAGGCACGCCCTACGGCGCCAACAACGGCCGCGACTGGCCCGACAACCATATCCGCTTCGCCCGCCTG
>NZ_JACARK010000274.1:0-19890 GCF_013386655.1 Pseudomonas sp. K5002
CGCGAATGCAGGGTGTCAGTCAACACATCTGGTAACTGACACCCTGCATTCGCGAGCAAGCCCGCTCCCACATTTGTCCTGCGGTGTTCCGGAGACCTGTTACAGGTCGCCGTAACCCAACGAACGCAACGCGCGCTCATCATCGGACCAACCGCCCTTAACCTTCACCCACAGGTTGAGCATGATCTTGGAATCAAACAGCAATTCCATGTCCTTGCGCGCTTCGGTGCCGATGCGCTTGATGCGCTCGCCCTTGTCGCCAATGATGATTTTCTTCTGGCCGTCACGCTCAACGAGGATCAACGCATGGATATGCAGGGTCTTGCCCTGCTGCTTGAACTCTTCGATTTCGACGGTGATCTGGTACGGCAGCTCGGCACCCATCTGGCGCATGATTTTCTCGCGTACCAGTTCGGCGGCGAGGAAACGGCTGCTGCGGTCGGTGATCTGGTCTTCCGGGAAGAAGTGTTCGTTCTCCGGCAGGTAGCCAGCAATCACACGTTCCAGGGCTTCGAGGTTGTGCCCGTGCTGGGCCGAGATCGGCATGATCTGGGCGTTCGGCAGTTGTTCCTGCAGCCAGCTCAGGTGCGGCATCAGCTCGGCCTTGTCTTCGATGCGGTCAGTCTTGTTCAGCGCGACGATCAACGGGCCGGTGACGTACTGCACGCGCTCCAGAACCATCTGGTCTTCGTCGGTCCACTTGGTGCGGTCGACCACGAAGATCACCACGTCGACGTCTTTCAACGCGGCCGAAGCGGTTTTGTTCATGTAGCGGTTGAGGGCCTTTTCGCCGCCTTTGTGCATGCCCGGGGTATCAACGTAGACAGCCTGTACGGCGCCTTCGGTCTTGATGCCCAGCATGTTGTGGCGGGTGGTCTGGGGCTTGCGCGAGGTGATCGCCAGCTTCTGTCCCAGGATGTGGTTCAGCAACGTGGACTTGCCCACGTTCGGACGGCCGACGATGGCAACATAGCCACAGCGAGTTGCGGTTGAATCAGTCATGGCCATTCTCCACGCCCAGGGCAATCAGTGCTGCAGCGGCCGCTACCTGTTCGGCAATACGACGGCTCACACCCTGACCTCGGCTTTTTTCATTCAGTAAGGTGATTTCGCATTCGACGAAGAACACTCGGCAATGCGGCTCACCCTGGATATCCACCACTTCGTAACGCGGCAGGTCGCAACCACGGGACTGCAGGAATTCCTGCAGGCGGGTCTTTGGATCTTTGTTGGTGTCTACCAGCGTCAGGCTTTCGATTTCGGTCGACAGCCAGGCGACGACGCGCTCCTTGGCCGCTTCCATGCCCGCGTCGAGGTAGATCGCGCCGATCAGTGCCTCAAGGGCGTCGGCCAGGATCGACTCGCGACGGAAACCGCCGCTCTTAAGCTCGCCGGAGCCCAGGCGCAGGTAATCACCCAGGTCGAAACCACGGGCCAGTACAGCCAGGGTCTCGCCTTTCACCAGGCGCGCACGCAAGCGCGACAACTGGCCTTCGCGGGCCAGCGGGAAGCGATTGAACAGGGCTTCGCCGGCGACGAAATTGAGGATGGCATCACCGAGGAATTCCAGGCGCTCGTTGTTACGCCCGGCAAAACTGCGGTGTGTGAGGGCAAGGATCATCAATTCCTGATCCTTGAAGGTGTAGCCGAGCTGGCGCTCGAGACGGCTTAGAGAAACGCTCACGGTTTACCCACATTCAGTTCGAGGCACCGGTGGCCTGCGACGATTAACGCTGTGTTCAAATTCAAATCCTGGTGGTTGCTGCATGGAGCCTGGTTTTGTCCAAGCCCCAGAAAAGCATTCGGCGCTGTGTTCACAGCGCCGCATGGATTACTTGATCAGCCCGACCCGCGAGAAGTTCGGCAGGTGGCTGAGCTTGGGTTCCGGCCAACTCATCCAGACCGCGAAGGCCTTGCCGACGATATTCTGGTCGGGGACCATGCCCAGCAGGTCCTTGGGAATATTCGGGTCATCCCAGTAGCGGCTGTCGTTGGAGTTGTCGCGGTTGTCGCCCATCATGAAGTAGTGCCCGGCAGGCACTGTCCACTGGTTGTCAGGCGGCGAACGGTAGCGGCTCATCTCCTTGCGGATTTCGTGCTCTACCGCCCCGAGTTTTTCCTGGTACAGCTCGGCGCTGCCCAGGGTGTTCGGCTCGGAACCGATCAGTTTTTCTGCCACCGACTCGCCGTTGACGAACAGGCGCTTGTCGCTGGTGTAGCGAATCACGTCGCCCGGCAGGCCCACTACACGCTTGATGTAGTTGACGTTCGGGTCGCTTGGGTAGCGGAACACCATCACATCGCCGCGCTGCGGGTCACCGATCTCGATCACTTTCTTGTCGATCACCGGCAAGCGGATCCCGTAGGAAAACTTGTTCACCAGGATGAAGTCGCCCACGTCCAGGGTAGGTTTCATCGAGCCCGAAGGGATCTGAAACGGTTCCACCAGGAACGAACGCAGCACCAGCACGATGAACAACACCGGGAAGAACGACTTGCCGTATTCAACCAGCATCGGCTCTTTGTTCAGTTTCTCGATCACCGCCACATCGGGCTGGCTGACGCTGCCCTGATAGGACGCGATGGCTGCCCGGCGACGCGGGGCGAAGAACACCAGATCGAGCAACGCCAATAGACCGCAAACGGCAACGGCGATGACCAGCAACAGCGGGAAATTTAGTGACATAGGACCTAACTATCCAACCTGAGCACCGCAAGGAAGGCTTCTTGTGGAATTTCCACGTTACCCACTTGCTTCATGCGTTTTTTACCGGCCTTTTGCTTCTCGAGCAGCTTGCGCTTACGGCTGACGTCGCCGCCATAGCATTTGGCCAGTACGTTCTTTCTGAGTGCCTTGACGGAAGTCCGTGCAATGATCTGCCCGCCGATGGCGGCCTGGATCGCGACGTCGAACATCTGGCGCGGAATCAGTTCTTTCATCTTTTCGGTCAACTGGCGACCTTTGTAGTGCGCGTTGTCCTTGTGCACGATCAGCGCCAGGGCATCCACCTTGTCGCCGTTGATCAGTACATCCAGCTTCACCAGATTAGCTGATTGGTAACGGTCAAAATGGTAATCCAGCGAAGCATAGCCGCGGCTGGTGGATTTGAGACGGTCGAAGAAGTCCAGGACCACTTCGTTCATCGGCAAATCGTAGGTCACTTGCACCTGGGTACCGAGGAACAGCATGTCGTGCTGTACGCCACGCTTTTCGATACACAGGGTAATGACGTTGCCCAGATGCTCTTGCGGCACAAGAATATTGGCCCGCACGATCGGTTCGCGCATGTCTTCGATGGAAGACAGATCCGGAAGCTTGGACGGGTTGTCGACGTAAATCGTTTCACCGGTTTTCAGCGCCAGCTCAAAAATAACCGTCGGCGCGGTGGTGATCAGGTCCAGGTCGTATTCGCGCTCGAGGCGCTCCTGGATGATTTCCATGTGCAGCATGCCCAGGAACCCGCAGCGGAAGCCGAACCCGAGGGCGTCGGAGCTTTCCGGGGTGTACTGCAACGACGAGTCGTTGAGGGTCAGCTTCTGCAGGGCTTCGCGGAAGTCCTCGAAGTCATCGGAGCTGACCGGGAACAGGCCGGCGTAAACCTGCGGCTGGATGCGTTTGAAGCCCGGCAGCACGTCGACGTCAGGGGTGGAGCTCAAGGTCAGGGTGTCACCTACCGGTGCACCGTGGATGTCCTTGATACCGGCGATGATGAAGCCTACTTCGCCGGCTTTCAGATCAGTGGTAGCCGTGTGCTTCGGGTTGAATACACCGACGCTGTCCACCAGGTGGATCTTGCCGGTGGACTTGACCAGGATCTTGTCGCCCTTCTTCACACGGCCGTGGCGCACGCGTACCAGGGAAACAACCCCCAGGTAGTTGTCGAACCAGGAGTCGATGATCAACGCTTGCAGCGGATCTTCGTAGTTGCCGGTGGGGGCTGGAATGGTCTTGACCAGGCGCTCGAGCACCTCGTCGACGCCCAGGCCGGTCTTGGCGCTGCACTCGACGGCGTCGGTGGCGTCAATGCCGATGATCTTCTCGATCTCTTCCTTGACGCGGTCCGGATCGGCCTGTGGCAGGTCGATCTTGTTCAGCACCGGCATCACCTCCAGGCCTTGCTCGATGGCGGTGTAGCAGTTGGCCACGGACTGGGCTTCAACGCCCTGGCCCGCGTCCACTACCAGCAACGCACCTTCACAGGCGGCCAGGGAACGGCTGACTTCATAGGTGAAGTCGACGTGGCCCGGGGTGTCGATGAAGTTGAGCTGGTACTTGATACCGTCTTTGGCGGTGTAGTACAGGGTTACGCTGTGGGCCTTGATGGTGATCCCGCGCTCGCGCTCGAGGTCCATGGAGTCCAGCACCTGGGCTTCCATTTCACGCTCGGCAAGGCCGCCGCACATCTGGATGAATCGATCGGCCAGCGTCGACTTGCCATGGTCAATGTGGGCGATGATGGAGAAATTGCGGATATGACTCAAATCACTCACGGATCAACACTCAAAAAGGCTGCAGGCAGACTGCCCGCTGAAAAATAGCCGGGAATTGTACCTGATGCGCAGACCAGACGTCATCCATGGCGACCAAGAACAAAAATGCCCCGGTCGTTCGAACGGGGCATTTTTTGTTCATAAGCGCGGGCTCAACCGGCCCGACGCAACAGCCAGAAGCCGGCCACGGCGCAGATGGCGGTCGGCACCAGCACCGCAAACAGCGGCGAGAAACCGAATACCAGGCTGGACGGCCCCAGCAGGTCCTGGGCGATACGGAAGGTGAAACCCACCAGTACGCCGGTAAACACGCGCTGGCCGAGGGTCACGGAACGCAACGGGCCAAAGATGAACGAGATCGCCATCAGCACCAGCGCGGCCGTCACCACCGGCTGCAACACCTTGACCCAAAACGCCAGCCAGTAACGGCCGTTGTTCAAGCCCTGGTCCTTGAGGTAATGGATATACCCCCACAGGCCGGAGATAGGCAGGCTTTCCGGGATCATCACCACGGTATTCAGCAATTCGGGCTTGAGGGAAATATCCCACTGCTCCGTCGGCACATTGATCACTTCGGTGGTCGATGCCGCACCCTTGCCGATATCACGGAAATAGGTGGTGGTCACATCGCTCAGTTGCCACTTTTCGTCGGCGTACTGTGCACGTTTGGCGAAGCTCGACGACAGCAGGTGACGTTCCTTGTCGAAGTGGTAGCGGGTGACACCCACCAGCAAGCCACCCGGCTGCACGGCGTTGATGTGGATAAACTCCTCACCCTGGCGGTGCCACAGGCCATGCTTGGAGCTCTGGGCATCGCCCGAACCCTGGGCCAGGGCACGATTGGCCTGGGCCGTGGACTCGGCTGGAGGCGCCACGTATTCACCGATCAGCACGCTGACCACCATCAGCAACAGCATGGGCTTCATGACCGCCCACACGATGCGACCGATGGAAACACCCGCCGCGCGCATGATGGTCAGCTCGCTGTTGCTGGCCAGGCTGCCCAGGCCGATCAGGCAGCCGATCAGCGCAGCCATCGGCATCATGTCGTACAGGCGACGGGGCGCCGTCAGCGCCACGTAGCTCAGGACGTCGGTGACGGTGTAGGTATCGCTGACGTTGCCGACTTCATCAATGAAGGCGAACAACGAGGCCAGCCCCAGAATAATGCCCAATACCGCAAGGATTGCGACCAGGACGCTGCTACCAATGTAGCGGTCGAGCTTAACCACGGGCCATCTCCTTCACGCTGCGACGACTCCGCATCTTCAACCGCATCGGTTCCCAATAAAGCAGCCCCAGGCCAATGGCCAGGAAGACACCGTGGACCCACCACAACCCAAGGGCCGGCGGCAGCTTGCCCTTCTCCAGGGAGCCGCGGGCGGAAATCAGGATGGTCAGGTAAGCCATATAAAGCAGGATCGCCGGCAGCAGCTTGAGGAAGCGGCCCTGGCGCGGGTTGACCCGGGACAGCGGCACGGCCATCAAGGTCACGATGAACACCAGCAGCGGCAGGGAAATCCGCCATTGCAGCTCGGCGATCGAACGCAGTTCCTTGCTGCCGATCAGGTCTGGGGTCGGGATCGCGTCGCGGTCGGTGACCTCATCGCTGACATCCGGCCGGGCCAGCATCACGCCATAGGTGTCGTACTTGATTGCGCGGTAATCGGCCTGACCGGGGCTGCCGTCATAGCGATAGCCATCTTCCAGGATCAGGTAACGGCTGCCATCCGGGCGCACTTCCTGGCGCCCCTTGTCGGCCACCAGAATCGAAATACCACGGTCTTTCTGGTTCTGGCCGAGGTTTTTCTGGGAGATGAACACCCCTCCCAGGTTGGCACGGTCATCCGACATTTGCTCGGTATAGGTCACCCGGGTGCCGTCGTTGAGCGCTTGGAAGCGGCCCGGCTCCAGGGTGTCGAATTCGGTCATGGCGTCCTGTTTGTTCAGCACCAGCTGGAACTGCAGGGCACCCTGGGGCGCCAGGCTCAAGCTCAGCCAGGCCACCACCAGCGCGATACCGGTGGCCGGAACCATGGTCATGGCCAGCAAACGTTGCTGGCTCATGCCGGTGGCCGACAACACGGTCATTTCGCTTTCAAGGTACAAGCGGCCGTAGGCCAGCAGAATCCCGAGAAACAGGCCCAATGGCAGGATCAACTGCAGGAAGCCCGGCAGGCGAAAGCCCATGATCAGGAACAGCGAACCCGGATCCAGGGCACCCGAGGCAGCCTGGGCGAGGTATTTGACGAAGCGACCACTCATGATGATGACCAGCAATACCGCACTCACGGCACTCAGGGTCAACAGGACTTCGCGGGACAGATAACGGAAGACGATCAAACCAGACACTCCAGGGTTGTCAGGCTAAGGCGGCCAAACAAGCAAGCATATCGAGTCGACCCATTGCTGCAGGCCGGCTAAAAAGATGGCGCATTATCCTGTGATTGACCGCACCTGTCACGGAGCTTGCTCATACGCGTGCACAAAGCTGCCCGCAAGGGTTGTCAGGCTCGGGCGGCGAGGTTCAAACTGCGGCCTTTGTCGCGGGCGGCCTACAGGCTGCCAAGCTTACAAGCCGGAGTACAGACTCCTGGCTCACTGACCTTTATAAGGGACCCGAAAATGGAACTGGTTGTAAAAAGCGTTAGCCCCGAAACGTTGAAAACCGCCACCCTCGTGGTCGCTGTCGGCGAAGGCCGCAAGCTGGGCGTTGCCGCCAAGCAACTGGACGAACTGAGCGGCGGCGCCATCAGCGCAGTCCTCAAGCGCGGTGACCTGGCCGGCAAGGTTGGCCAAAGCCTGCTGCTGCAAAGCCTGCCTAACCTTAAAGCCGACCGCGTATTGCTGGTGGGCGTTGGTAAAGACGCCGAACTGGGCGACCGTCCGTTCCGCAAGATCATCGCCGGCATCCTCAACACCCTCAAGGGCCTGGGCGGCACCGACGCGGCCCTGGCGCTGGACGAAGTCGTGGTCAAGGGCCGCGACAGCTACGGCAAGACCCGCCTGCTGGCCGAAAGCCTGCTGGACGGCGGCTACGTCTTCGACCAGTTCAAGAGCACCAAGGCCGAACCCCGCGCCCTGAAGAAAGTCACCCTGCTGACCATCAAGGCGGCCCAGGCTGAAGTCGAACGCGCCGTGACCCACGCCCAGGCCATCGCCGGCGGCATGGCGTTCACCCGTGACCTGGGCAACCTGCCACCGAACATCTGCCACCCAACCTACCTGGGCGAGCAAGCCAAGGCGCTGGGCAAGGAATTCAAGGGCCTGAAAGTCGAAGTCCTGGATGAGAAGAAGATCAAGGAACTGGGCATGGGCTCGTTCTATGCCGTGGGCCAGGGCAGCGACCAGCCGCCACGCCTGATCGTGATGCAATACAACGGCGGCAAGAAGTCCGAGAAGCCATTTGCCCTGGTCGGCAAAGGCATCACCTTCGACACCGGCGGCATCAGCCTCAAGCCGGGCCTGGGCATGGACGAGATGAAGTACGACATGGGCGGCGCCGCCAGCGTGTTCGGCACCCTGCGTGCCGTGCTGGAACTCAAGCTGCCGATCAACCTGGTGTGCATCCTGGCCTGCGCCGAGAACATGCCGAGCGGCGGCGCGACCCGTCCGGGCGACATCGTCACCACCCTCAGCGGCCAGACCGTGGAAATCCTCAACACCGACGCCGAAGGCCGCCTGGTGCTGTGCGACGCACTCACCTACGCCGAGCGCTTCAAGCCGCAAGCCGTGATCGACATCGCCACCCTGACCGGTGCCTGCGTAGTTGCCCTGGGCGCCCACACGTCGGGCCTGCTGGGCAACAGCGACGAACTGATCGGCCAACTGCTCAGCGCCGGCCAGGCTGCCGACGATCGCGCCTGGCAACTGCCGCTGTTCGATGAGTACCAGGAACAGCTGGACAGCCCGTTTGCCGACATCGCCAACATTGGTGGCCCGAAAGCCGGCACCATCACTGCGGCGTGCTTCCTGTCGCGTTTCGCCAAGAACTTCAACTGGGCCCACCTGGACATCGCCGGCACCGCCTGGACCAGCGGCGGCAAGGACAAGGGCGCCACTGGCCGTCCGGTTCCATTGCTGACCCAGTACCTGCTGGACCGCGCCAAAGCCTGAAACTGAAGATCCCCGGGCGCCTGTAAAGCCGCCCGGGGCTCAGGAACCGCAATGACCCAAGTCGACTTCTATATATTGCCCAGCGCCGATCCTTCCGCGCGCCTGGACTTTGCCTGCAAGCTCACCGAAAAAGCCTGGCGCATGGGCCACCGCATCTACCTGCATTGCAGCGATGCCGCCCAGCGTGACGACCTCGACGCCCGCCTGTGGCGCTTCAAGGGCGAAAGCTTCGTGCCCCACGGTGCCGCCGAATCAGAACCGGAAGGCCTGGTGGTACTGGGTTTGGGCGACAGCTGCGGCGATCACACAGACCTGCTGGTCAACCTTGACCTGAAAGTACCGGCCTTCGCCAAGGGTTTCGCCCGCGTGGCGGAAGTGGTGGTGGAAGACCCGGCTATTCGTCAGGCCGCGCGGGAGAGTTTCCGTTTCTACCGCGAACAGGGCTATTCTCTGCAAGATCACCGGCTACAACGACTTTGAGCACACGATGGACACTCCAAACCCGCTAAAAGACTCTGACCACCTGCTGGACGACCTTGAGTCGATCCGCAAGCTGCTCGGTGATGATGACCTGCAACCGCCGCTGCTGACCGATGCGGTCAACGGTGACGTACAAATTCCCCTGCTGTTCGATATGGTGGGTGGCAAGCCGGTTACGCCGGAACCTGTCGAAACGCCCGCGGTGCAAGCTGCGCCGGCTGCGGCTGTTGCCGTACCGGCCGCCGAAAAAGCCCCCGACGCCCTGCTGCTGCACCTGGACAACGAACTGCGCGCCGCCGCGCAACTGATCATGCAAGACGTGATCGACGATTTTGCCCCGCATATCGAAACCGAGATCAAGCGCCGGCTGGATGCGCGCATGGAGCGGTTGTTGAGCCAGTACCAGAACTAAGGCTGACACATATCCCCTGTGGGAGCGGGCTTGCTCGCGAAGGGCGTGAACGATAACGCGTACATCCTGAATGAACGCGCCGCCCTCAGGTTTTTCGCGAGCAAGCTCGCTCCTACCCCTCTCCCCTATCCCCCGTTATACTTGTCGGCTTTCCTGAATTAATGCCAACTAGGGTCCCGCCGCGCATGGATAAGACCTACCAGCCGCACGCTATTGAAACTTCCTGGTACCAGACCTGGGAGTCCGAGAATTATTTCGCTCCGCAAGGCGCGGGCGATGCCTACACCATCATGATTCCGCCACCGAACGTCACTGGCAGCCTGCACATGGGCCATGGCTTCAACAATGCGATCATGGATGCCCTGATTCGTTTCCGCCGCATGCAGGGTCGCAATACCCTATGGCAACCAGGTACAGACCACGCCGGTATCGCCACCCAGATGCTGGTGGAACGCCAACTGGAAGCCACCGGCCAGAACCGTCACGACCTGGGCCGCGAGAAATTCCTCGAGAAAATCTGGGAATGGAAGGATCAGTCCGGCGGCAATATCAGCCGTCAGATCCGTCGTCTGGGCTCGTCCGTCGACTGGAGCCGCGAGCGCTTCACCATGGACGACGGCCTGTCGGAAGCCGTGAAGGAAGCCTTCGTGCGCCTGCATGAAGACGGCCTGATCTACCGCGGCAAGCGCCTGGTCAACTGGGACACCAAGCTGCACACGGCGATTTCCGACCTTGAAGTGGAAAACCACGATGAGAAAGGTTTCCTGTGGAACCTCAAGTACCCGTTGGCTGACGGCGCCAAGACCGCCGAAGGCAATGATTACCTGATCGTCGCCACCACCCGTCCGGAAACCATGCTTGGTGATGCCGCCGTCGCGGTTAACCCGAACGACGAGCGCTACCAGGCGCTGATCGGCAAGTTCGTCGAGCTGCCGCTGGTTGGCCGTCGCATCCCGATTATCGCGGATGACTACTGCGACCCTGAATTCGGCACCGGCTGCGTGAAAATCACCCCGGCCCACGATTTCAACGACTATGAAGTTGGCAAGCGCCATAACCTGCCGCTGCTGAACATCTTCGACAAAAACGCCGCTGTTCTGCCAGCCTGCCAGGTATTCAACCTCGACGGCACGCTGAACGAGAGCATCGACGGCAAGATCCCGGCTGAATACGCCGGCCTCGACCGTTTTGAAGCGCGCAAGCAGATCGTTGCAGCCTTCGACGCTGCCGGCCTGCTGGTAAGCGTTGATGACCACGCCCTGAAGGTGCCGAAAGGCGACCGCTCCGGCACCGTCATCGAGCCCTGGCTGACCGACCAGTGGTACGTGTCCACCAAGCCGCTGGCTGAGCCGGCGATCGCTGCCGTGGAAGACGGCCGCATCGCGTTCGTGCCGAAACAGTACGAAAACATGTACTTCTCGTGGATGCGTGACATCCAGGATTGGTGCATCAGCCGCCAGCTGTGGTGGGGCCACCGGATTCCGGCCTGGTACGACGAGTCGGGCAAGGTCTACGTGGGCCGCGACGAAGCCGAAGTACGTGCCAAGCACAACCTTGGCGCGGACGTGACGCTGCAACAGGACAATGACGTACTGGACACCTGGTTCAGCTCGGGCTTGTGGACCTTCTCCACCCTCGGCTGGCCGCAACAGACCGAGTTCCTGAAGAAATTCCACTCCACCGACGTGCTGGTCACCGGCTTCGACATCATTTTCTTCTGGGTTGCCCGGATGATCATGCTCACCATGCACTTGGTGAAGAACGAAGACGGTACCCCGCAGGTACCGTTCAAGACCGTGTACGTGCACGGCCTGGTGCGTGATGGCCAGGGCCAGAAGATGTCCAAGTCCAAGGGCAACGTCCTGGACCCGCTGGACATCATCGACGGCATCGACCTGGAAACCCTGGTGCAGAAACGCACCTCGGGCCTGATGCAGCCGAAACTGGCGAAGAAGATCGAGAAGCAGACCCGCGACGAGTTCGCCGATGGCATCGCCAGCTACGGCACCGATGCCCTGCGCTTTACCTTCTGCTCGCTGGCGTCAACCGGTCGCGACATCAAGTTCGACATGGGCCGCGTCGAAGGCTATCGCAACTTCTGCAACAAGATCTGGAATGCCGCGCGCTACGTACTGGATAAAGGCGAAGACTGCGGCCAGAACGGCGAGACCATCGAGCTGTCCCTGGCGGACCGCTGGATCATCTCCCAGCTGCAGCGCACCGAAGCCGAAGTGACCCGTCAACTCGACCAGTTCCGCTTTGACCTGGCGGCGCAGGCCCTGTACGAGTTCATCTGGAACCAGTATTGCGACTGGTACCTGGAACTGTCCAAGCCCGTGCTGTGGGACGAGAACTCGCCGATCGAACGTCAGCGCGGCACCCGTCAAACCCTGGTGCGCGTACTGGAAGTGGCGTTGCGCCTGGCGCATCCGTTCATGCCCTTCATCACCGAAGACATCTGGCAGCGCATCGCGCCGCTGGCCGGCAAAGACGGCAAGACCATCATGCTGCAACCTTGGCCGGTGGCCAACGAAGCCCGCATTGACGAGGCAGCCGAAAGCGATATCGAGTGGCTCAAGACCCTGATGATGGGTACGCGCAACATCCGCGCCGAGATGAATATCGGTCCGGGCAAGCCACTGGCCGTGTTCGTGAAGAATGCCAGCAGCGAAGACCTGCGTCGCCTCACCGAGAACGACGCGCTGCTCAAGAAGCTGGCGAAGCTGGAGTCGATCACCGTATTGGCCGCTGGCGAAGAAGCACCGCTGTCCGCCACTGCACTGGTGGGCGAGATGGAAGTGCTGGTGCCGATGGCCGGCCTGATCGACAAGGGTGCCGAACTGGCGCGCCTGGACAAGGAAATCCTGCGCCTGCAAGGCGAAGTGCAGCGGGTGGGCGGCAAGCTGTCCAACGCGGCGTTCGTCGACAAGGCTCCGGCTGAAGTGATCGAGAAAGAACGCGCCAAACTGGCTGAGGCTGAACAGGCTTTGGGCAAGCTGGCGGAGCAACACGCGCGGATTTCCAGCCTGTAAGGGGCTGCCCGTGCGGAAAAAGAGACCTTCGGGTCTCTTTTTTTTGCTTGGAAAAACACCGCTGTTTCTCTTTGGAAACCCGATCAATGTGGGAGCTGGCTTGCCTGCGATGGCATCGCCTCGGTCTGGCAGATACACCGAGTCACCTGCATCGCAGGCAAGCCAGCTCCCACATTTGACCGAGTTCGACCAAGGAATGTGTGACAATACCCGCCACTTTTGAAACAAACGCAGAATCGACGCAGCCCATGACCGCCCCCAGCACACCCAAAGCACCGCGCAAGAAGCCAAAATCCAATACGCCGGCCAAGCCCGTCGTTCCGCGCAAAGAGGCCACCTTGCACCCGCGTAACCGCCACCAGGGCCGTTACGACTTCCAGGCGCTGATCAAGACCACGCCCGAACTGGCGCAATTCGTGATCATCAACCCGTACGGCAAGGAAAGCATCGACTTTGCCAGCCCAGACGCGGTGCGGGTGTTCAACCGGGCGTTGCTCAAGGCGTTCTACGGCATCAATCACTGGGATATCCCGGCTGACTACCTGTGCCCACCGGTACCGGGGCGTGCCGACTACGTGCACTTCCTCGCCGACCTGCTGGCGAGCGTCAACGAAGGCGTGATCCCCCGTGGCGCGCCGGTGAAGGTGCTGGACATCGGCATGGGCGCCAACTGCGTCTATCCGTTGATTGGCTACAGCGAGTACCGCTGGAACTTCCTCGGCTCGGAAGTCGACCCGACGGCCGTGGCCGCCGCCAAGGCGATCGTGCAGTCCAACGGGCTGAACAAGGCCATCCAGCTGCGCCAGCAAACCAATCCCAAGCAGATCCTGCTGGGCTTGCTGGAGCCAGGCGAGCGGTTTGACCTGACCATGTGCAACCCGCCCTTCCACGCGTCCATGGATGAGGCGACCAAGGGCAGCGAGCGTAAATGGCGCGCACTGGGCAAGGCTGATCCGAAACGCAAGTTGCCGGTGCTGAACTTCGGTGGCCAGTCGGCGGAGTTGTGGTGTGAAGGCGGTGAAGCGCGGTTCGTGACGCAACTGATCGCTGAAAGCGCGCATTTCCAGCACAAGGTGCTGTGGTTCAGCACGCTGGTGTCGAAAGCGTCGAACTTGCCGGCCATTCAGACAGCGCTGAAAAAGGCCGGTGTGCTGGAAAGCCAGGTGGTAGAGATGTCCCAGGGCCAGAAGCAGAGCCGCTTCGTCGCCTGGACCTTCCAGACCCCGAGCGAGCAACAGGTGTGGCGCCAGCGTTGGGCCCGTAAAGACTGATAAATCGCAGGCAACAAAAAACCGTGCCCGGATCGCTCCGGAGCACGGTTTTTTTTGCTGCGTCTTACTTGTTAACAGCGTCGGTCAGGCCTTTGGCCACAACCAGCTTGATAACTTTCTTGGCAGCGATTTCGATGGCAGCGCCAGTCGAAGGGTTACGGCCAGTACGGGCAGGACGCTCGGTCACTTTCAGTTTGCCAACGCCTGGCAGAGTGATTTCGCCGCCGTTTTCCAGCTGATCAGCAACGATCTGGCTCAGTTGGTCCAGCAGAGCACGCACGGTGGTTTTCGGTGCGTCTACAGCTTCAGCCAGATCAGCGATCAGTTGGTCTTTAGTAATAGCCATTGTGGTGTTCCTTCCCTATCAAATTCATTTGGATTGCAGAGTGCAGTGTCAGCCATCGAGCCCTGCCATCAAGGCCTGGCACCCAAGGGCTATAACCACGAAGATCGGGGTTATAGATACCTGAAACCGGGTTTGGTTCGACCTGACAAATGCTGAATGCACGCTTAACGCCCAGACTGCGCGTAAGACGGGGCAAAACTAGCACAGAGACGGGGAAATATCCGCCTCAACATACCCATTTGGTCAGCTTTATCGCTCTAAACCGTGAAAAAAAGGCATATGGCCCGTCGGATGGCGCTCAAAACGCCCTCCGAACAGCGCCATCCCCAGCGGGTGCGGTACACTGGCGACTTTTTCCGGGAGCCCCACCCCTCCCCTTCAACCAGCCGAGAAGCCCATGCCGATCCGTCATTGCATCGTCCACCTGATCGACAAAAAACCCGACGGCACACCCGCAGTTCTCCACGCCCGCGACTCCGAGCTTGCCGAGTCGGCCGCGATCGAGAACATGCTCGCCGACCTCAACGAGAGCTACAACGCCAAACAAGGCAAGGCCTGGGGCTTTTTCCATGCCGAGTCCGGCGCGCACCCGTTCAGCGGCTGGTTGAAGGAGTATTTCGACGGCGGCAAGGATTTCACCGCCTTCAGCCGCATTGCGGTGGAACACCTGCAGAAGCTGATGGAAGAGTCCAACCTCTCCACCGGCGGCCACGTGCTGTTTGCCCACTATCAACAGGGCATGACCGATTACCTGGCGATCGCCCTGCTGCACCACAGTGAAGGCGTGGCCGTGACCGACCAGCTGGACGTGACGCCGTCGCGCCACCTGGATCTTGGCCAACTGCACCTCGCCGCGCGCATCAACGTGTCCGAGTGGCAGAACAACAAGCAATCCAAGCAGTACATCTCCTTTATCAAGGGCAAGAACGGCAAGAAGGTCTCGGAGTACTTCCGCGACTTTATCGGCTGCCAGGAAGGCGTCGACGGCCCAGGCGAGACCCGCACCCTGCTCAAGGCCTTCAGCGACTTCGTCGAGAGCGAAGACCTGCCGGACGAATCCGCCCGCGAGAAAACCAAGACCCTGGTGGACTACGCCAGCAGCCAGGCCAAGCTCGGCGAGCCGATGGGCCTGGAAGAGCTGTCCGGGTTAATCGATGAAGATCGGCCAAAAGCCTTCTACGATCACATCCGCAACAAGGACTACGGCCTGTCGCCGGAAATCCCGGCGGATAAACGCACCCTCAACCAGTTCCGCCGTTTCACCGGGCGTGCCGAAGGCTTGTCCATCAGCTTTGAAGCGCACCTGCTGGGCGACAAGATCGAATACGACGAAGCCGCCGGCACCTTGATCATCAAGGGCCTGCCGACCCAGCTGACCGACCAGCTCAAGCGTCGCAACTGATGCTGGGCGGGGTTCTGAAGAAAGTCCTGCTGGTGTTGCTGGTGGTGGTGGTTTTCCAGAACTGGGGCAAGATCGAGCGGTTGTTCAACCCCTCCCAGGTGGTGCCGGAGCAGACACGCGCGGCAGCGCGCGTGGTGCTGTATTCCACCGAGTGGTGCGGCTACTGCAAACAGATCCGGCGCTTTCTGGATTCCAAGGGGATTCCCTACCAGGCGTTCGATATCGAGAAGGACGCCCAGGCGCGCAAGGCGTACGAGGCGTTGGGGGGCGGCGGGATTCCGTTTGTGGACGTGAACGGCACGCTGATTCGCGACTACAACCCGGAAGCGATCATGGCGGCCCTGAAGTAACTCACTCTGTAAAATACCGCAGATCAAATGTGGGAGCGGGCTTGCTCGCGAATGCGCTGGTTCAGTCAATACATCTGGCGACTGATCCACCGCTTTCGCGAGCAAGCCCGCTCCCACATTGGGTTTGCGTACGCGTTAGAAATTGGCCTCCAGGGAAACCATCGCCGTACGCTCTTCACCCACGTTGTAATACGCCGAGCTGGCCGCCAGGCCATTTACCGGCGCCGAGTTGAACGACACGGTGCGCGCCGAGCTCAAGTATTCCTTATCAAACACGTTGAGCATCGAGAAGCGCAGCGCGGCCGACTTGAAGACCTTCTTGTCCACCGGCAGGTAGATACCGGCGTTGAGGTCGAACACGGTGCGCCCGGAGATTTTCTCGTTGTTGGTCAAATCACCGTAGAACGCCCCGACATACTTGCCGGCAATGTTGCCGTAATAGCGCTTGTCGTCGTAACCAAACACCAGGTTGAGCATGTTTTCCGGCACGTTGGCCAACTGGTTGCCCTTGGTCGGCAACAACACGTTCTTGCTGACAAAGTCGTCCTGCTGCTCGGACTTGGTATAGGTGTACGACGCGTAGTAGTTGAAGTTGTACGGCAGCAGGCCGCTCCACTCCAACTCCAGGCCTTTGTTGGTCACGTCACCGACGTTGGCCATCACGTAGTCACCGTTCAAGTCGGTGGTCGACAGCTGACGGTCCTTGAAGGTGATATAGAACAGGGTGGCGCTCAGGGCCATTTTCTCTTCGGTGTAGCGCCAGCCCAGCTCCTGGTTCCAGCTCAGCTCGGGGTTGAGGTTGAGGGAGTCACCCTTGTTGTACAGCACGTAGTTCTGCGGGGTGCGCATGTTGCGAGTGACGTTGTAGAACGCCTGGTTGCTCTCGTCGACCTGGTACTTGGCACTGAAGTTCGGCAGGAACTGATGGTAGCGGGCGTTACGTTTTTCCGGCTTGTCGTACAGGCTACCGAGGTTGTCGCCGTCACGTTCGACGTACTGGTACGCCAGCCCGCCGACAAAGCTCAGGTCTGGCGTGGCTTGCCAGCTGTCCTGCACCCACAGCTTCTGGGCCGGGGTCACGGTGTACTGGTGGCGCCCCTGGACAGTCTTGCCGTTCTTGTCGACCACCTGGCCGCCGCTGTTGTAATCGCCCCAGACGTCGTCCGGTGCACCTTCGCTGTTGATCCCGATATACGGCTGGGTCTGGCGCTGGCGAGCGCGCTCGTACCAGTAACCGTAATCCAGGCTGTGCTCCTCGTTGATGTCCCATTTCATTTTGACCGTGACGCCAGGGCGCCAGGTTTCGGTCCACGAGGGGCGATAGTAGTTGGCCGACTTGAGGTTGCTCAGGTCGTAGTTGCCACTCTTGTCGGACTTCGGCCCCAGGTTGGTCGCGGTCTGGCCGCTGAAGCTGCCGCCGTTGCCCCAGTAGTAGTAAGGCGCAACCGTCAGGGCCAGGTCATCACGCAGGCGCCAGCGCTGGGTGAAGGTGGTCATGACACTTTCAAATGGGTTGCGGTTGAGCTTGTAGGAAGACGACAGCAATCCGTTCTTGTAGACCGGCGTTTCCGCGTAATCCAGGCGGCGGCCCTGTTGCTGGAACTGGCTCTTGCTCAGCGTGTTGTAGTTGTAGTTTTCCTGGGTGTTGTACTTCATGGTGAAGTTGCTGGTGTTGCCGTTGTCGTCTTCGAACAGCGTGCTCCACTCCACCTTGTCGCCCCGCAAGGTGCCCTTGCCGCGCCACTTGTCGCCCTCGGTGTGAGAGGCCGACACCCAGGTCTTGAAGCCGCCGAGGTCCCCGGTGTTGATGCGGGCGAAGGACTTTGTCAGGTTGTTCGAACCGATGGATTGCTTGACGAACAGCCCCGGCTCCTTGGTCGGCCGAATGGTGACCATGCCGATGTTGCCGCCGCTGGAACCAATGTGCGGGCCGTCCGCTTCCGAGGAGCCCTGGGTGACAAATACTTCGCCGACGTTTTCCGGGTCGCCCAATTGGTTGGCGTAAACACCGTAGCTGCCGGAGTCGTTGATCGGCACGCCGTCCATGGAAACCCCGACCTGGTCGGAGTTCATGCCGCGCATGGTGAAGCTGGTGCCGCTCATGCCGCTGGCGTCGTCGTTGGAAACGTTGATGCCCGGGGTGTACTTGAGCTTGTCGATGGCGTTGGCCGTCGGGGACATTTCGTCCATGGCTTCCTTGGTCACCGTGGACCGGGCCTTGGCACTTTCTTCCTGAATCATGTGGCCGGTGCCCAGGGTACGTTCGCCGGCGACGTGCACCGAACCGACATCCTGGGAATCGTCTGCCAGAACCAGCGGCGCAAAGCCGCCCAGGCCCGATGCTAAAAGCAGGGCATAGAGTTTGTTGTAGGTCACGAGTAGATCCCTTACATGCATCTATCTGTTGTTATGGGGGAGGTATTGGCGATCTCGGCTGGGTGAACAGCGCCGCCAATCTTCCTGACCACCTGCTCAGGAATCCGAGGATCATCCGTGCATCACGTAACGATTTGGTTACAGGTTTTGGCGATTGCGATGAAGGTTAAATGAAAGGTCCACACACACGGATGTGCCAAGGCATGGGGATTTTCAAGGGAAGGTGGTGCAAGTAATGACAGCGCCACGCCATTGCGGCGTAGCGCTCTGTATCTAGCGCAATACGATCATCCGACCGAGCAGCGAGTGTTGTTCAAACCCCAAGACCGCCTGCAACGCATTGAGCACCGCCTGGGGGTCCTTGCTCGGGAAACTGCCGCTGACACGCCGGGCGCCGAGGTCTTCGTTGAGCAGCAGAATGCGCCCCGGATAGTAGCGGCCGAGGTCTTGCACCACATCGGCCAGCGGCGCCTTGTAGTAGTTGAGCCAACCATCGCGCCAGGCCAGGCGCGACTCGCTGTCGACCGCGTGCAGCTCATCGGCGACACCGTCGGCGTAGGCCACTTGCTGGCCGGCCGTCAGAATCTGTTGCTGAGCATACTTCGACGGCGTTACCCCAACCCGACCGGACAACACCGTCACCTGCGCACCTGCCGGTTGCAGGCGCACCTCAAACTGCGTGCCGAGCACCCGTGCTTCGCCGCTGCCGGCCTCGACCACAAAGGATTCGCCAGTGTGGGTCACACTGAAAAAACCGGCGCCACGGCGTAGCTGGATATGGCGCTCGCCATGCTTGAAATCCACTGCGATCGCACTGTCGGCGTCCAGGGTGACCTGGCTTTGATCGGCCAGGGTCACGGTCTTCACCTCACCCGGCGCGGTGACGTAATCCGCGCCGAAGTCATCGACCCAGCGTGACGGCTGCCAGCCGGCGCCCATCGAGATCATCACCAGCAGGCAGGCGGCCATCGCCAGGGCGCCAGACCAGCGCCGCACGCTGGAGCGTTTCGAGGTATTCATCGCGTTCAAGTAACCCTGCAGCGCCAGGGCATCCTCATCCGCCAACGTTCTGGCCGGTACTTCACTCAATTCCCACAGCACCTGGGCCTGGGCGTAGGCTTCCACATGCGCAGGATCGGCCCGCAGCCAACGGCTGAACGTGGCCTGGTCGCCACTGCTGGGTTGGTCATGCAACAGGCTCAACCAGGCCAGTGCGGCCTGTTCCTGGTCGGGCGTCGGGGTGACGCTGGCGGTGGGGTTCACGGGGCTTTCCTTGGCGATGGTTCACGAAGGCTGGCCTTGCAGGCTTCGAGGGCACGCATCATATGTTTTTCCACGGCGCTTTGGGACAGGCCCATGGCCTTGGCGATTTCCGCGTACTTGCGGCCATGGATGCGGTTGAGCAGGAAAATCTGCCGGGTACGTTCCGGCAGGCTGCGCAAGGCTGCTTCAACGTGACGCAGATCATTGCCCGCCTCCAGCGCGGCCTGGGGTTCGCAGCCCTGGTTATCCTGTTGTTCCGGCAGCCAGCCTTCGCTGCTGCGCACCCGGGCGCCTTCGCTGCGCAGGTGGTCGATGGCGATATTGCCGGCGCAGCGCAGCAGGTAGGTGCTG
>NZ_JACARK010000275.1:0-26319 GCF_013386655.1 Pseudomonas sp. K5002
GCAGATTGCCGACCAGGCGCTGCAACTGCTGCTGGCCCCGAACACACCCCAGGGCCCGCGCGACCTGCTGCTGATGCCCGACCAGATGATCCTGCAGATCCACGAATCCATCGGCCACCCGCTGGAACTCGACCGCATCCTGGGCGACGAGCGCAATTACGCCGGCACCAGCTTCGTCAAGGCCAGCGATTTCGGTCACCTGCAATACGGCTCCAACCTGCTGAACGTGACCTTCGACCCGGACATTCCCGAGCAGCTCGCCAGCTACGGGCATGACGACGACGGCACGAAGGCCAGCAAACAATTCCTGATCCGCGAAGGCCTGCTGCTCAAGCCGTTGGGCGGTGCGTTGTCGCAATACCGCGCCGGCATGCAAGGCGTGGCCAACAGCCGTGCCTGCAGCTGGAACCGCGCGCCGATCGACCGCATGGCCAACCTGAATATCGAGGCCGGCGACCAGAACATGGCGCAGCTGATTGGCGGCATCGAGAACGGCATCCTGATGTCCACCAACCGTTCGTGGTCGATTGACGATGCACGCAACAAATTCCAGTTTGGCTGCGAGTGGGGCCAGTTGATTGAAAACGGCGAACTCAAAGGCGTGGTGAAGAACCCCAACTACCGGGCGATTTCCGCGCAGTTCTGGCGCAACCTCAGCGCCGTCGGCGACGCCAGCACCTTCAAGGTGCTGGGCACGCCGAACTGCGGCAAGGGCGAACCCAACCAGGTGATCCGCGTCGGCCATGCGTCGCCGGCCTGTGTGTTCAGCAACGTGGACGTGTTCGGGGGAGACGCCTGATGAATAATTTCAAAGCCCTGGTAGATTGGCTCAAGCAGGCCATCACCGACCACGAACAATTCCACCTCGGCTACGCCGACGAGTCCTCCGAGTTTGTGCGTTTCAACCACGGCAAAGTGCGCCAGGCCGGCCAGGTGCAACAGGCCAGCCTGAACCTGAAGCTGATCAACGACGGGCGCCACGCCGACCTCGGTATCACCCTGGCGGGCGAGCCTGAACTGGATCGCCAGCGCCTGGCCGACGGCCTGCAACAACTGCGTGAGACCTTGCCGTTGTTGCCCCAGGATCCGTACCTGCTGCTCAACCACAACGCCTGGCAAAACAAGGACCAGCAGGACCGACCACTGCCGGACCTGGCCCAGGTGCTGGAAGCAGTCAGCCTGGCCGCTGAAGGTGTGGACATGGTCGGCTTCTACGCCGCCGGCCCTATCAGCCGTGGTTTCGCCAGTTCATCAGGCGCCTTCGGCTGGCACCAGGCCAACAGTTTCAACTTCGACTTCAGCCTGTTCCACGCCAACGGTGAAGCGGTGAAAGCCAGCTACGCCGGCAACGATTGGGACAGCGTGGCCTTCGCCCAGCGTTTCAAGCAGGCCCGTGAGCAACTGGAATACCTTGGTCGCCCGCTGCACCCGCTGGCACCGGGGCAATACCGCGCCTACCTGGCACCGGCGGCCATGGAAGAGATCATCAGCATGCTGACCTGGGGCGGGTTTTCCGCCCAGTCCATCGCCAGCAAGGGCAGCCCGTTGCAACGCTTGTACAACGGTGATCAAACCTTGAGCACGCTGGTGACCCTGGACGAACAGGTCAGCGGCTCCCTGAGCTCGGCGTTTTCCCGTGACGGCTATCCGCGCAGTGATGTGAAGCTGATCAATGCCGGCAAGGCTGAAGGCCAATTGGTGAACTCCCGCAGTGCTGCCGAATACGGCTTGAGCACCAATGGCGCCAGCGGCGATGAATCTCCCAGCGCCCTGCAGATGGCGGCCGGCGACCTGGCCCAGGCCGATATCCTCAAGCAACTGGGTTCCGGTTTGTACATCAGCAACCTGTGGTACCTGAACTACTCCGACCAGCCCGCCGCACGCCTGACCGGCATGACCCGCTTCGCCACGTTCTGGGTCGAAGACGGCGAGATCAAGGCGCCGGTCAGCACCATGCGTTTTGATGACAGCGTGTACAGCCTGCTGGGCTCGCAACTGGAAGCGCTGACCGCTGATCGGGAATTGCTGCTGTCGGCGAGTACGTATAGCCAGCGCAATACCTCGTCGAATCTATTACCGGGCGCATTGGTAAAACGCCTGACCCTGACCTTATAAGCAACGCAAAACCCATGTGGGAGCGGGCTTGCTCGCGAATGCGGCGTGTCAGCCACTACATCTGTGACTGAGGCACCGCATTCGCGAGCAAGCCCGCTCCCACAGTTGATCGCATTCCACATTTTGATTCGGTTCATCCTCAAAACCCCACTCCAGAAACCTGGCCGTCCGGCCAGTTGTCGCTCGCGAAAAACCTCGTTATAAAGGTTGGTGGCACCTAGCCACGTCCGCGCGGTAAAAAAACTCAAACAACACCCCGCCGTCCTCAACCCACTTGCACGCAAGTGATGCACGACCTTGCCCGGGATAGGGCAAGCTGGAGCGTTGACATGAACCATGGAAGTTTTGTCATTGAAAAGCTGTTCAAGCACTACAACGTTCACGTAGAGCAGCTTGGTAACAACCCAGAGAAGAAAACCGTGCTGTTGGTCAACGGCGCGCTGTCCACCACCCGCTCGTTTGCACGCACCAGCAAGTGCCTGTCCGAGCACTTCAATGTGCTGATGTTCGACCTGCCGTTCTCCGGCTATTCACGCCCGCACAACACCGACCTCGACCTTGTGACCAAGGACGATGAAGTGCAGATCCTGCGCGCTCTGGTGGAACGCTTTGAGGTCAACCACCTGGTGTCTGCCTCATGGGGCGGGATTTCCACGCTGCTGACCCTCGCCCATAACCCGCCGTCGATTGAAAGCTCGGTGGTGATGGCACTGGCGCCCAACCTCAACCAGGCCATGCTCGAATACGTAGAGCGGGTGCGCGTGCTGATCGAGGCCGATGACAAATCTGCCGTCGGCCATCTGCTGAATGAAACCGTGGGCAAATACCTGTCGCCCCGGCTCAAGCGCAACAATCACCGGCACCTGTCGACCATGGCCACCACCGAGTATCGCCAGGCACGCTTCCATATCCATCAGGTGCTGGCGCTGGGTGACGGCAACTACCTGCCGCAACTGACCCGGATCGAAACCCCGGTGCACTTCCTCAACGGCGTGCTGGACGAGTACACCCCGGCAGACGAAGCCCAACTGTTCAAAAAATACGTAGGCCGCAGCAGCTTCGCCACCGCCGAGCACACTGGCCATTTGCTTGACCTGGAATCCCGCGAAGCGGCCCTGGCCGTGCACCGCGCGCTGATTGATTTCCTGGTGGGCAAACACGTGGCGTTGTCAGATATAGACGAAGGGCCTGTGGGAAAAGGAGCCGCCGATGGCGCATAATCGCCGACACATAGGCTGCTAACAAAAAGGTAACTCATGCCGAATCGCGTCCCTCTCGATGCCAAGACCGCCCGCTGGCTACCCTGGGTGGTAGCGATTGCCTTCTTCATGCAATCGCTGGATGGGACGATTCTCAACACCGCCTTGCCGGCCATGGCCCGAGACCTGGCGGAGAACCCGCTGCGCATGCAAGGCGTGGTGATCGCCTACATGCTGACCGTGGCGTTGCTGATCCCGGCCTCGGGCTGGGTCGCCGACCGCTTCGGCACCAAGAAGATTTTCTTCGGCGCGATCATGCTGTTCAGCATTGGCTCGTTGCTCTGCGCGCTCTCCAGCACGCTGACCATGCTGGTGGGCGCCCGGGTGATCCAGGGCCTGGGCGGTGCGTTGATGTTGCCGGTGGGCAGGCTGGTGGTGCTGCGCGCCTACCCGCGCTCGGAGCTGGTGCGGATCATGGGTTTCATCACCATTCCCGGGCTGCTCGGCCCACTGCTCGGCCCGACCATGGGCGGCTGGATGGTGCAATACCTGACCTGGCACTGGATCTTCCTGATCAACCTGCCGATCGGCGTGCTTGGGGTGATCCTGGTGCTGCGCTATATCCCGGACTATTCCGGGACACCCGGCCAGCCATTGGACGTTCCCGGCCTGTTGCTCAGCGGTGTGGCATTGGGCGGGCTGGTGTTCGGTTTCGAGGTGCTGGGCCACGGCCTGTTGCCGCGCCAGTGGGCGTTGCTGCTGATTGGCGGCGGGCTGTTGAGTGCCTGGCTGTATGTCCTGCATGCACGGCGGACGGCGTACCCGTTGATCGATTTTTCATTGTTGAAAATCCCGACCTTCGCGGTGAGCTTCTGGGGCGGCAACCTGATGCGCATCGGCAGCGCGTCACAGCCGTTTTTGCTGGTGTTGCTGTTCCAGCTGTGTTTCGGGCTTAACCCGTTGCAGGCGGGGCTGCTGAGCGTGGCCGGTGGCGTGGGTGCGTTGCTGATGAAAATGCTGGCAGTGCGGATTGTCAGCCGCTTCGGTTTCCGGCGCACCTTGATCGGCAATGCGGTGCTCACCGGTGCAACCATCCTGGCGTGCAGCCTGTTCGAGGTATCAACGCCTTACTGGATTGTAATACTGGTGTTATTTGGCAGCGGGATCATTCGCTCGCTGCAATTCAGCACCCTGGGGGCGTTGACCTATGCCGACGTGCCACCGGAGCAATCCAGCCGCGCCAGCAGCCTGTCGGCGATGACCATTCAGTTGACGTTGAGTTTATCGGTGGGCATCGCGGCGGGCCTGCTCGGTTTGATCATGGCCGTGCGCGGGCATGCCACGGTCGAGCAGAGTGATATCGCCTGGATCATGGCGGGTGCCGGATTGCTGTGCGCCTTGTCGGGGCTGGTCTATCGCAGGCTGTCGCCCCAGGCGGGCTCGGCGATTTATGCAAAACGCGCAGAGGGAATGTGATGATTCGTGCAGCACGTATCGAGGACGCAGGTGACATTGCCTGGGTGCATATTCGCAGTTGGCAGCAGGCTTATCGTGAACTGATGCCGGCGGATTACCTGGCTTCGCTGGAGGCGACGCAGCCTCGGCGTGAAGCCTTTTGGCGGCAGTCGATTGAGCAGGGGAGCGAAGCTGTGTTTGTCGCGCAGGTCGAGGGGCGTGTGGTGGGCTGGATTGCAGTGAGCCCGAGTCGTGATGAGGATGCCGACCCGGGAAAAACCGGTGAAGTGCAGGCGGTGTATGTAATTGCCGAGCACTGGGGGACCGGAGTGGGCAGGGCGCTGTGGCTCAGGGGGCTGGAGCATCTCGCCAGCCTGGGGCTGGAGACGGCGACGTTGTGGGTGCTGGCTGAAAACCGGCGGGCAGTGCGCTTTTACCAAAACGCAGGATGGATAGCGCAGCCCGAATCAAGCCGCACCCTTGCTCGGGGCGGTCGTGAATTGGAGGAAATCCGCTACCAATCCCAAAAGTGACGCTGAACCTGTGGCGAGGGAGCTTNNAGCTCCCTCGCCACAGGGGAATGCCGCTCTGGACGCTCTGCGTCCGCTCTTAAAATCGTGACGCAGAGCGTCACCGGATGCATTCCCACGCAGAGCGTGGGAACGATCACACTCACCATTTTTTGCCTGAAAGCTGCGCGGCCACAGGCGTCATTCAGGAATGTCATTGGCCATGAGTTCGTCTTTTTCATTGTTTCGCACCTGGAATGTCCAGCACTTGCCATCGACGCCGGCGGCGTTTGTGCGGCATTTCATCGGGCATTTCAAAGGTTGGTACCTGGCTATCCTGCTGCTGCAGATCGCCGCGGTGGTGTGTTCGATTCTGACGCCCTGGGGGCTGGGGCAGATCACCCGCACCGTGAGCAACGGGCTGGAAGCGGAGCGTGCCTTTGAAGTGCTGCAATGGCCACTGACACTGCTAAGCGCGCTACTGGTGTGCCAGGTACTGTTTACCCGTGCATCGGCAGGCTGCCATATCCACGTCTTGCCGTTGCAGCGGCGCACGGTGACGCATGTGGTGTTCGCCTATCTGCAGCAGCACTCCCATCGTTTCATCAGCAATGAGTTCGCCGGGGCACTGGCGCATCGGGTGGCGGAAATTACCCTGGGCGTGAATCAGACCCTGAGCATCTTGTTGTTCGACCTGATCCCGCTGCTGGTGACGCTGAGCCTGGCCACGGCCTTGCTATGGACCGCATCGCCGTTGTTGGCGTTGTTCATGGCGGGTTGGTCGGTGGCGTTTATCGCTATCTGCTACGTCCTCGCACGCCGCAGTCATCCTCTGGCGCAACAGTATTCGGCAGCGCGCAGCACCAGCACCGGCAAAGTGGTGGATGCGGTCTCCAACCTGGCCAATATCCGCCTGTTTGCGCGCCATGCGTTCGAGCACAGTTACCTCGGCACTTTCCTCGACAAGGAGGTGGCGGCTGCCTACCGATCCCTGGGGTATATGGAGAAAATTCGCTGGTTCCAGGCTTCCTGTGGCGTAGTGCTTAAGCTCGGCTTGTTATTGCTGGCGCTCTACCTGTGGCGCAGCCACCGTATCGACATTGCTGCGTTTGTCATGTCCACCAGCCTTTCGTTGTTGATCATCAGCGATGTGGAAAACCTGTCGCGACGCTTTCTCGAATTCTTCGAAGCCACCGGCAATATCGCCAACGGTGTGCGCACCCTGATCCGCCCCCATGAAGTCATCGACCAACCCGGCGCCAAGGCGCTGATGGTCAAGCGCGGCGATATCGAGTTTCGCGATGTCGGCTTCAGCTATGGCGGTGACCGTTCGATTTTCGAACACCTGAATATCGTCATCCCTGCCGGCCAGAAAGTCGGCCTGGTGGGTGCTTCGGGCTCCGGCAAGTCGACCCTGCTGAGCTTGCTCCTGCGTCTCTACGACGTGCAGCAAGGCCAGGTGCTGGTGGACGGCAAGGACGTGCGCGAGGTGACCCAGCATTCGCTGCACCAGCAGATCGGCCTGATTCCCCAGGAGCCGGGCCTGTTCCACCGCAGCATTCGCGAAAATATCCATTACGGCCGCCTGGATGCCTCGATGGACGAGGTCGCCGAGGCGATCCACCGCGCCGGCGCCAGTGAATTTATCGACAGCATGGAACACGGCTACGAATCGCTGGTGGGCGAGCGTGGGGTCAAATTGTCCGGCGGCCAGCGCCAGCGCATTGCGATTGCCCGGGTGTTGCTGAAAAACGCGCCGATCCTGGTGATGGACGAAGCCACTTCCAGCCTGGACTCGATCACCGAGCGCTTTATCCAGGACAAGCTCGACGAAATCATGGAAGACAAGACCGTGCTGGTGGTCGCGCATCGGCTGTCCACCGTGGCCCACCTGGACCGGATCCTGGTGTTCGACAATGGCCGGGTGATCGAGGACGGCAGCCACGAACAGTTGCTGCGCCAGGGCGGGCAATATGCGCGGTTGTGGAGTCGCCAGTTCAGCGATGCGCTGGATGAAGCGGTGGTGTGACCATGCGGCGTACCGGGTACGCCGCGCAGTCAGGTCAGATCGAGAGGTGCAGCACCCGGTCATCCTTGGCACCGGCCAGCGGGCGGCGCTTGTTGACCTTCAGCTCACCGAGGTTGATCAGCAACGTGCGGGTCACGTTGCGGCTCAGCCCCAGCAATTCGGCGGTGTGCACCTGGTTGTGGTGGCACAGCCGGTAAGCGGCGGTCAGCAGGCTGCGTTCCACCTGTTCGTGGAGGTTGTCGATCTGTTCCTCGAACAGGCGCTGGAAGGCCAGGTCGAGCAGGTCGTGGGCCGTGGTGCTGTCTTCCTGGCGTTCGATACGCAGGTTGGACATGCGCAGGTCATCGGCCTGGATTACGCCGTCACGGCAGATCAGCAGGGTGTGGTGGATAACGTTTTCCAGTTCGCGGATATTCCCTGGCCAGCTGTAGGTGGCCAGCCGTTGCTCGGCGTCCTTGCTCAGGATGACCTCGCCATACCCCAGGCGGCGGGTGTAGGTGTCGATGAAATACTGCACCAGCGGCAGGATATCGCCGGGGCGATCCCGCAGCGGGCTGAGTTCCAGGTTGACCACGTTCAGGCGGTAGAACAGGTCCTCGCGGAAATGCCCGGCGTTGATGGCTTTTTCCAGCTGCACGTTGGTCGCCGCCAGCACCCGCACATTGATCGGAATGCTTTTGCGCGAACCCAGGCGCACTACTTCACGCTCCTGCAATACCCGCAGCAGCTTGACCTGGATCGACATGGGCAGGTCGCCGATTTCATCGAGGAACAGCGTGCCGCCGTTGGCTTCTTCAAACCAGCCGGCCTTGGCACCGAGGGCACCGGTGAACGCGCCTTTCTCGTGGCCGAACAGCTCGGCTTCCACCAGTGATTCGGAGAACGCACCGCAATTCACCGCCACGAATGGCTGCTCCTTGCGGCCACTGAGGTTGTGGATATGCCGTGCGACCAACTCTTTGCCGGTGCCGGTTTCACCGATGATCAGCACGCTGGCTTCGCTCGGCGCGACTTGTTGCACATGCTTGAGCAAGGCCTTGGACCTGGGGTCTTCAAACACCTGCGCGGTGGCGCGGATGGAGGTGGCAAGGGCGGGCGAGGGCGGTAGGGTCAGCAGTTGCATGGTTATCCCTTTGAATAAAAGATCAGGAATAAAACGTCGGGATGGGCGCGGTACCGTTCAGTGCCCACTCGCCCAGTTCATGAAGTTTGTAGTCCAGCGGGTCATGCAGGCTCTGGGTGCGCAAGTTGCGCCAGTGCCTGTCGAGGGCCACCGAGGCGTTGGTCGCCCGTGCGCCGGTGACCTCGAAGACCTTGCTACACAACTCCAGGCCATTGCGGCTGGCGGCGACTTTGGCGGTGGCGATGGCAATCGCCGTTTCGCCGCGTTCCTCGCTGGTCAGGGCCGAGCCCTTGGCCCATGCCGCGTCCAGCACCTGGCCTGCGCGCTCCACCAGCAGGCGGGTGCTTTGCAGCGCCACCCAGAAATCGCCGTAGTGGCTGAGGATGTAAGGGTCCTGGGTGCTGTGGCTGGCGCTGGAACGGAACCACGGGCGGGCTTCTTCCAGGGTGTATTGGCGCGCTTCTTCGAACGCGCCTTCGGCGATGCCGAGGAAGATATTCGCGAAGTGCAGTTGCGCAATCAACGGCCGCAGGCAGGCGAACGGAGTACTCAGGGGGCCCGGGTCCAGCAACAGGTCGGACTCTTCCACGCGCACGCGCTTGAAGGTCACGCTGCCGCTGTCGGTCTGGCGCTGGCCCATGTTGTTCCAGTCGTTGTGCAGGATGATCCCGCTGCGGGCGCTGGGAATCGCCGCGATCAGCAACTTGCCGCCGGCGCTTTCATCGATGGCCGAGGCGATCAGCATTTCCGAGTCGTTGGCCCCGGAGCAGAAGTTCTTCTGTCCCGAGAATTCCCGCCAGCCCGTGTGGCGCTTGACCACCGTGCGGGTGTCCAGGGGGTTCAGGGTGTTGCCCCAGAACCAGTTGTTGCTGGCCGTCAGGCTGAACCAGGTTTGCCATTGTGCGGGCGTGGCGAATAACCGGACGGTGGCGAGCATCAGGTGATGAAAGCCGAATACGTGGGCGATGGAGCTGTCGACCCGGGCGAATTCGCGCACCACCTCGAAGGTTTCCGACCAGTTGGCGTCCAGCCCGCCGAATTGCCCGGGGATGCTCAGGGACAACAGGCCGCTGCTGCGCAGTTTGTCGCGTTCGGCCTTGGGCGTACCGCCGCTGGCGTCGCGGTCGACGGCGGTGCGCGCGAACTCGGTCGCCAGGTCACGGGCAATCTCCAGTGGCGTCCTGCGGGTGCAGAGTAAGTTGACCGTCACGCGTGAATACCTCGTTGCTTAAGTCGAGAATGCTCGAGCTGATTTGTTTCAACAGGCAATGGATAGAGCAAGACCCATACCAAGTAACAATAAGCCGATAACTTGCGACTTCTTACGGGGATGCAGGCGCGGACAGTGTCGAATACGCAACTTTTGTTGGAGGGCTGTTGGGATTTGCACAGTTGCGTCCTGTGCCCGCAGGGCGGGGCTTTCGTTATGCTTTTATTGCTTGAGCATATAAGTGTTTGTGGGTGGTTTTTGTATTGTCCGGAATCGAACATTTCACCAGCAAAGTGTTGCACTTGTGGCGATTAATAAGAGTGGCCGGCCAGTGTTTATTGAGGCTTGGACGTGGCATGAACCCTGCAAAGTTGGAAACAGAGCGCGACTATACGAATAGATGCTCCAACTAATTCGAGACCCCAGGAGTATTTAATTCATGCGGCAACTGTTTGAACCTCGCGCTCGTCGTTTTGAGTCACTGGCCACCGCGTCCAGCCTTGGCGTGCTGTTGATGTTGATACACGGCGCGGCCTTTGCCGCCCAGGCGGACCCGACCCTGGCCACGGTAGTGGTCACCGGTGCCGAAGCCACCGAAGCGCAAAAGGCCGAGAAGCAACTGTCCAAGGTGCCCGGCAAAACCGCAGTGATCGACAACCGCAAGATCGAACAGGGCCGCGCGGCGAACGCCGAGGACGTGCTGGCGTTGCAGCCGGGCGTATTCGCCCAGGCCACCAGCGGCTCGGGCGCGAACAAGATTTCGATCCGCGGTTCGGGCCTCAACACCTTCTATCAAGGCTATGTGCTGGGGATCAAATTCCTCTATGACGGCCTGCCGTTGACCGGCCCGGGCGGCACCCAGGAAGACATGCTGGACATGGCTTCCGTGGACCACACCGAGGTGCTCTACGGCGCCAACGCCTTCCGTTATTCGGCCTTGTCCCTGGGCGGCGCGATCAACTTCGTGAGCAAGACCGGCCGCACCGATCCGGGCAACTACGCGCGTTTCGAAGCCGGCAGCTTCGGCTATCGCAAGGAGCAACTGAGCACCGGCGGCGTGGACGGCGACAATGACTATTACGTCAGCATCCAGCACAACGAGCGTGACGGTTACCAGGACAACACACCGAACAAGGGGCAGGGGATCGTTGCCAACTTCGGCCACGTGTTCAGCCCGCAACTGGAGACGCGCTTCTACATTCGCTACAAGGAAGAAACCCTCAGCCAGGGCAACACCCTGACCAAATACCAGCTCAAGCATGACCCCACGAGCAACCTCGTGCCCATCGGGCGCAAGAAGGACGGCTCGACCCTGCTGGGCAGCACCACCACCTACACCTTCGACGACAATGCCAAGCTCGAAGTCGGCCTGGGCTACAACGATTACCCGCTGGACAACGGCTGGCGCTATTCGCCAACACCACAGGAATGGCGCTCCCAGGACGTCAACCTGACCTTGCGCTACCTGCGCACCGCCGACACCTTCTTCGGCCTGCGCAGCGACAGCAGCGTGACCTTCAGCAATACGCTGGCGTACCTGGCCGATGTGAAATCCCACAGCAAGGCCACCGGCATCACCCAGCAGAAGACCAACTACACCGGCTCGCGGGACACGGTGTTTTCCCTCGGCAACGAACTGCAACTGAATGACCGCACGTGGCTGTCCACCGGGTTGTCATTGATTGATATCAAGCGCAAGGCGCAGATCGAATACAGCACCGCCACCAATACCAGCGCGTTCCCCAGTGGCGTTGAATACGACGAGACCGACGTCGCCCCGCGCATTGGCCTGCGCTATCAGTTGACTCCGGAATTCGAAGTGTTCGGCAACGTCAGCCGCTCGGTGGATCCACCGGTCACCTGGCAGCTGGGCAGCACCGGCACGCCGTACATCCGTGATGTGCGGCCGCAAAAAGCCAACACCGTGGAGTTCGGTATTCGCGGCGGCCACGGTATTTTTGACGGCAGCCTGACGGTCTACCGCTCGTGGGTGCAGAAAGAACTGCTGTCGGTAGTGGTACGCCAGGCGACGGCCACCCAGGACCAATTGGTGGCCACCTCCAACGGCAGCGCGACCATTCACCAGGGCATCGAAGCCGGCTTGAATGCGCAACTGTGGGACGGCGGCAATGGCGACACCGTGACCCTACGCCAGGCTTACACCTTCAACGACTTCCACTACCGCAACGATGCGGTGTTCGGCGACAACCAGCTGCCGGGCCTGCCGCGCCAGGTCTACCAGGCCGAGCTGGAATATCGCCAAGGCAGCGGTTTCTACGCGCAGCTCAACGCCCGGGCGGCGTCCAGCTATTACGTCGACTTTGCCAACTCCCTGAGTGCGCCGTCGTATACGTTGTGGGGGGCCAAGGTGGGCTACGAGGCCCCTAGCAAGAAGTGGGAAGTGTTCGTCGATGCACGCAACCTGACCAACAAGCGCTATGCCACGGCCACCAACACCGCGTACGACGCCAAGGGCCAGGACTCGGCCAACTTCTATGTGGGGGATGCGTTCAACGTGACCACGGGGGTGGCGTTTCACTTCTGACCGTGACAGATCGTTCCCACGCTCCGCGTGGGAATGCCGCCTTGGACGCTCTGCGTCCGGCCGTCGATGCGAGAGGTGATGGTGACGCAGAGCGTCACGGTATGCATTCCCACGCGGAGCGTGGGAACGATCATTTCGAGGAACCTAGTTCTGCGGCCGCTGCTTGGTCGAATCCAGCTCGGCCTTTTTACCGGTGCTGATCTCGGTGATCTGCGCCGACTTGGCGATTGCAAAGTCAAAGGTGTCCTGCATCTTGGCGATCGCATCGGTCGCCGTGCCGTTCAGCCCGCCGTTGGCCGCCCAGTCGAAGTTCCACACCCCGGACAGGTTATCGGCACCCGCCACGTCATGGGTTTCGATGGCGGTGAACACGTCGGGATGGCGCTCCATGTACTGGGCCGCAGCGCTCACATCGGCCGGCACCTTGCCCGAGGAATTGCTGGCCAGTTGCGAAAGCTCTTGCTTGGTGATGGCCGACTTGCCCGTTTGGCGCATGTAATCGGCGATGACCTTGCTCGACTTGGAAATATTCAACTTGTCGTCGAATACCGACGTCGAGGCTTTTTGAGTGGTCGGTCCGCCACCGGCGGGTGTTACGGTAGTAGACATCGGCGCTGCTCCCTCAATGAATTGGATGACATCGAAGCCGACGTTAGCATGGGCAATTGGCCATTTATCACCGGCTTCACAACAATTCGCAGCGGCCGGAAAATTTCACAGCGTTTCACCCGCATCCAACTTGGCCAGCAGCCTCTGGCCCCGTTGCCACAGCGCGTCCTGTTTGGATTCAGGCATGCGGTCGAGATTTTTATAGAGCATGGCCATGCGCTGATTGCCCCGCAGCAGGTCGCCATGGCGCATCAGGAAGTGCCAGTAAAGCGCATTGAACGGGCAGGCATTGTCAGCGGTACTTTCCGTGACTTTGTACGCACAGCCTCGGCAGTAGTCCGACATGCGCTTTATATATTGGCCGCTCGAGCAATAAGGCTTGGAACCCAGGTAACCGCCATCGGCATGCATCACCATGCCCAGGGTGTTGGGCAGCTCGACCCAGTCGAACGCGTCCATGTAGATCGCCAGGTACCACTCGCATATCTGGCTGGGCACGATGCCGGCCAGCAGGGCGAAATTGCCGGTGACCATCAGCCGCTGGATGTGATGGGCATAGGCATGTTTCAGGCTTTGGCCGATCGCCTGGCGCATGCAGTTCATTTGCGTCTCGCCCGTCCAGTAGAACTCCGGCAGCGGGCGGCTGTTGCCGAATGCATTGCCAGCGGCATAGTCGGGCATCTTCAGCCAGTACACGCCGCGTACGTACTCACGCCAGCCAATCAGTTGGCGGATAAACCCTTCGGCGGCATTCAGCCCGATGCCGCCCGACCAATAGGCGGCCTCCACGTCGCTGCACAGCTGGCGCAGGTCCAGCAGGCCGATGTTCAGCGCTGCGCTGATACGGGCGTGAAACAGGAACGGCTCGTCGCTGGCCATGGCGTCCTGGTAGTCGCCGAAACCCGCCAGGCCATAGTCCAGAAAGTAGTTCCAGAGGGCCTGCGCGTCGGCGTGGGTCACGGGGTAATCGAAGGTGTCGAGGGAACCGTAGTGGCTGCTGAAGTGTTTACCTACCAGCGCCAGCACGTCCTGGGTGATCGAGTCCGAGCTGAAGCGCGCCGGGTAGGGCGCCTTGGTGCCCTTGGGCAATGCCTTGCGGTTGTCCGCATCAAAGTTCCAGGCACCGCCCACTGGCGTACCGTCACCGTTGAGCAAGAGCCCGCTCTTGCGGCGCATCTCCCGGTAGAAGTACTCCATGCGCAGCTGTTTTTTACCGCTGGCCCAAGCGGCGAACGCGTCACGGCCGCACAGGAATCGGTGGTCGGCATGCCACTGGATCGGCAAACCGCAGTCCTTCAGGGATTGCTCCAGACGCCAGTCACCGCATTCGGTCAGGTGTATTTCCCGGGGTTGCATCAGCGATTGCCAGCGCCTTAACTCGCCGGGCACCGAGCCGGTGTTTTGCGGATCGTCCAGGGGCACGTACTGCACCCGCAAGCCACGCTGCTGCAACGCCTGGGCAAAATGGCGCATGGCGCTGAAGACCAGGACGATTTTTTGCGGATGGTGGGGCACATGGCTGGCTTCCTCCATGACCTCGACCATCAAGACCGCATCGCGCTGGCTGTCCAGCCCATCCAATGAGGCCAGGTCAAACGACAACTGGTCGCCCAGCACCAGGCACAGGTTTCGAACTGCCTTGGTCACCATGGCGCTTCCAGGGAAAATGGCGTTCGCAGTGGCTCGATAGCGCCTTCTCGCCGGCCGCACATTTCGTCATGCACGCACTGATGCACCAGGGTGCAGGGAAACGCAGGGACTGCCTGCAACACGTCACGCAAGTGATTGACGGAGCGAAAGTGCATGGGCTTCGCCGACTCGTCCAGCAGCGTGAACTGGCCGTGGTCCAGCGTTACGCGCGCCAGATAGAAACCACCTTCCAGCGACAGCAGTTCCATTTCGCGTACAGCGCCTTGGGTGGCCAGTTTGGTCAGGGCTTGCAGGTTCATGGTTCACTCCTTACCGGTCAGGGTTGTGAAGACTGGCGACGGAAGAACAACGTCACCTGGCCGACTTCCACACCCAACTTGGACATGCTGGAGCGGTTGATCAACGTGTCTTCGTCCATCAGGTACATCCAATCGTCGAGGCTCACTTCGTAGACGGATCCATCAACCGGCAGGTTCAGGACGTAGCGCCAGCGCAGTGCGTTGCCCGCCACTTCGCCCCTGGCCTCGCCCACCACATCACCGGCCCGTCCGCGCCAGTGGGTGGGGCCGTCCGGGGTGAGGGTCCAGACACGTTGCTGGCGAGTACCATCGCTGTATAGAAAGCGCTCATCGAGAATCAGGTTTTCACCCTCGCGGCGGCTGGCGATATTCACTTCGAAACGCTTGGCCACTTCACCCGAGCGTTTCTCGAAGATGCCCCAGGCCTTGACGGGCTTGCTGAAGAAGCTCACCAGGTCCAGTTGCGGTTGCTGGTCGGCATAGTGTTTTACATCCACGCTGCCACAACTGCTCAGGCCCAACACCAGGGCCAGCGAAACCAATAGACGGGTCATTGCGGTTCTCCCCGAGAGGGCTTGATACTGCTGATACTTGTACAAAATAATAAAATTGTACAGGTATTTAGCGCATTACCAGGATGTTACCGGCTACCGGCCTGCCCATTTATGGCGGGTATATGCAGCCTCAGGGGACCAGGTGCAGATGATCGTTCCCACGCTCTGCGTGGGAATGCCGCCTCGGACGCTCCGCGTCCCGCTGGCACCGCCGGATTGACGTCTCGCGCAAGGGTGACGCGGAGCGTCACGGTATGCATTCCCACGCAGAGCGTGGGAACGATCAACAATGGGCATACGCCGGCAGCGGTATCGCCCGTTCCTACGCAGACCGTTCCCACATAGATTTCAGGTTGCTTCCAGACCTTCTCGCCGCTAACCTTCGCGGGTCGCTGCCAATTCAGCGAACGGGTGTGGTAGCCCGGCTATTTCATAGATCCCAAAACGCTCAAGGGCGTTTTTTTGTGCGGGCTGCTTTGTGGCGGCTGTGCATGGGAGGCTTCGGCCTGCCGGGTTTCTATGACCGGTCTACCACCCCGTGTACAGTCGCCTCCTTAATCGTGTGGTAGCGAGCGTGGAGGTGCTTACTCATAGAGGAGCTTCACCATGAAAAAGGTCTCGCCCAACCCGCCGCATTACTTGAGCGACCAGAAATTCCACGATGCTGCCCAGCGCGCATTCAAGCACTACGACCTCAATTCAGAACCTGCCGCTTCGCCTCCGTCCTCCAACAAACTATTCTCCGTACGTGCCGGCCTCAGCACCGAAGTCGCCTTGTGTAATGCCAGCGAGATTCTTGAATCGGCGGCTGTCAGCGCCTATGACTGTGCCGAGCATCTTGATGGGGCCAGCCGCAAGCAAGTGTTGGCAGTGGTGCAATTGGTGGAGATGGCGCAGTTGTTGGTGGATGAGGCGCTGAACCGGGAGTGTCCGGTGGCCTGATCACATCCGAAATCCAACTGGCAACATAAATCCAGTGTGGGAGCGGTTGGTCAGGAGAGAGGGTTTGTCAGCAGGCTCGCGATCACTCCCACGCTGATCGTTCCCACGCTCTGCGTGGGAATGCCGCCTCGGACGCTCCGCGTCCCGCTGGCAATGCACAATGGAAGCCTTGCGCAGTGGTGACGCGGAGCGTCACGGTATGCATTCCCACACGGAGCGTGGGAACGATCGGTCGCCCGGTTTATCAGTAGCGAATCATCACCGACTTGAGCTCGGTGTAATCCTCGATGAACGCCCCGCCAAACTCCCGTCCCACCCCCGAAGACTTGTTGCCGCCAAACGGCACCGCCGGGTCGAGCATCGTGTGCATGTTCACCCACACCGTCCCCGCGTTGATCGCCGGCACCATGCGCAGGGCCTTGCTCAGATCATTGGTCCAGAGACTGGCGCTCAGGCCGTAAGGCGTGTTGTTCATCAGTTCCAGCAGCTCATCCTCGGTGTCGTAGGGGAAAAACGTGGCGATCGGGCCGAAGGTCTCTTCGTTGAGCAGGGTGTCGTGGATCGTGTTGGCGAGAATCACGGTGGGCTCCACATAGCACCCCGGTCCGTCGATCAGCTTGCCGCCGTGGACAATCGTATTGTTCTCGGCCCGGGCCTTGGCGAAAAACCATTCGAGTTTCTGTTGGTGCTGGCGGTTGGTCACCGGGCCGAATTCGGTGCGCTCGTCCAGCGGCGAGCCGATGTTCAACCGGCCCAGGCGTTGCGCCAGTTTGTCCATGATCGGCTCGATCTGCGAGCGGTGGGCGAAGAAGCGTTCGGCGGCCGCGCAGATTTGCCCGGAGTGCAGGAAGCCGGCTTCGATGATGCCGTTGACCGCTTTGTCGAGGTCCACATCCCGCAGGAATCCGGCGGAGTTTTTGCCGCCCAGTTCCAGGGTCGCCCGGGTCAACCCGGCGCCCATGGCACTGCGGCCCACGGCGATGCCGGTGGGCACAGAGCCGGTAAACGAGACCTTGTCGGTGCCCGAGTGCTCCACCAGGCCTTTGCCCACATGGCCGCCACCGGTCAACACGTTCAGCACGCCCGCCGGCAGGCCGGCGTCGATGGCCAGTTCGGCGATGCGCAGGATGGTCAGCGGGGTGAACTCGCTGGGCTTGATGATGATGCTGCAGCCGGTCACCAGTGCCGAGGCGAGTTTCCAGATGGCGATCATGGTCGAGAAATTCCACGGCACGATGCCCACTACCACGCCCACCGGTTCGCGCAGGGTGAACGCGGTGTAGCGTTCGCCGGCGAAGGAGGGCAGTGACGGGGTAAGGGTCTGGCCGCTGATCTTGGTGGCCCAGCCGGCGTAGTAACGCAGGAAGTGCGCCGCCTGATCGACCTCGAAGGCCCGGGAAATCTGGATGATCTTGCCCGACTGGCAGGTTTCGATCTGCGCCAGTGCTTCGCGATGTTGCTCCAGCAGGTCGGCGAGTTTCAGCAGCACATTGCCGCGAATGGCTGGGGCGACCTGGGACCATTGACGGAAGCCACGCCGGGACGATTCCACCGCTGTGTCGATATCGGCCAGGTCCGCATCGGCAACCTGGGCGATCATCTCGCCGGTGGCCGGGTTGATCACTTCCAGAGCCTGGCCGGAATGGCTTTGGACGTACCCGCCGTCGATAAACAAGGCATGGCTTCGACGGAGGAAGGCCTGGACTTCAGGCAGCAGCGCAATATCGCTCATGGGATTTTCCTTGCTCGCAAAAGCCCGAGGGTAACCAGCGCCGCCGGGCCAGGCTTGTCTGTGCCTGCCGGGCGATATGTCTGTGGCTGCCAGGCCTGTGGAAAGTGCAATCTTGGCTGTGGAAGGTGCATTTTCCGGGGGTGTCGCCCGCCCCATACTGGCCCCACATCCAGCGCCGTTCGTTGAGTTTGAACGCCAGCCGGACATCCAATAATAAGCAGGGCCGTCCATGAAAAAGCCAAACCCGCTCCTCGAAGATCTCAAGGCGATTCTGCCGACCATCGCTGCCAACGCCTTCCAGGCCGAGCAGGACCGCAAGGTTCCCGACGAGAACATTGCACTGCTCAAGAGCATCGGCATGCACCGTGCCTTTCAACCCAAACCCTTCGGCGGCATGGAGATCTCCCTGCCGCAGTTTGCCGACTGCATCGCGTTGCTGGCCGGCGCCTGTGCCAGCACCGCGTGGGCCATGAGCCTGTTGTGCACTCACAGCCATCAACTGGCGTTGTTTCCCGCCAAGTTGCAGCAGGAAGTCTGGGGCGATAACCCGAATGCCACCGCCAGCAGCAGCATCGCGCCGTTTGGCCGCACTGAAGAAGTTGAGGGCGGTGTGCTGTTCAGCGGTGAAATGGGCTGGAGCAGCGGTTGCGATCATGCCGAGTGGGCGATTGTCGGTTTCCGCCGTAAAAACGCCGAGGGCACCCAGGACTATTGCTTCGCGGTACTGCCGCGCAGCGACTATCAGATTCGCGATGACTGGTTCGCCGCCGGCATGAAAGGCAGCGGCACCAAGACCCTGATCATCGACAAGGTTCTGGTGCCAGAACACCGCATCCAGAAAGCCAAGGACATGATGGAAGGCAAGTCCGCCGGCTTCGGTCTGTACCCCGACAGCAAGATTTTCTACTCGCCGTACCGGCCTTATTTCGCCAGCGGTTTCTCCACCGTGAGCCTGGGTGTGGCCGAGCGCATGCTCGAAGTATTCCGCGAAAAAACCAGGACCCGCGTACGTGCCTACACCGGCGCGGCAGTGGGGGCGGCGACTCCGGCGTTGATGCGCCTGGCCGAGTCGACACACCAGGTGGCCGCCGCCCGGGCGTTCCTGGAAAAGACCTGGCAGGAACACGCCGAACACAGCGAACAGCACCGTTACCCGAGCCGCGAGACCCTGGCGTTCTGGCGTACCAACCAGGCGTACGCAACCAAGATGTGCATCCAGGCGGTGGACCGTTTGTTCGAGGCCGCCGGTGGCAATGCGTGGTTCGAGCACAACGAGATGCAGCGTCTGTTCCGCGATTCCCATATGACCGGCGCCCATGCGTACACCGATTACGACGTGTGCGCGCAGATCCTGGGGCGTGAGCTGATGGGGCTCGAGCCTGATCCGAGCATGATTTGACGCCGACCCGGCCATCACAACCATCAGGACTGCGCGTTGATGCAGTCCGGGAGTCTTGCATGTCTGATAACAGTTTCGACCCACGGGCCTTTCGCCGGGCCCTGGGCAACTTTGCCACCGGTGTCACGGTGGTCACCGCCGCTGATGCCAGCGGGCGCAAAGTGGGTGTCACCGCCAACAGCTTCAATTCGGTATCCCTGGACCCGCCGCTGGTGCTGTGGAGCATCGACAAACGCTCCAACAGCCACGAGGTGTTCGAGCAGGCCAGCCATTTTGCGGTCAACGTGCTGGCGGCCGACCAGATCCACCTGTCGAACAACTTCGCCCGGCCCAGGGACGATCGCTTTGCCGAAATCGAATTCGAGCCCGGGGAGGGCGGTTCGCCGGTCTTCGCTGATTGCTCGGCGCGGTTTCACTGCGAGAAGTACCAGCAGGTGGATGGTGGCGATCACTGGATCATGATTGGCAAGGTGGTGGCTTTCGATGATTTTGGTCGTGCGCCGTTGCTCTATCACCAGGGGGCGTATGCGCGGATCGAGGAGCGGCAACCGTAGGGCGAACACCTCTATCGAAGGCTGAAGCAGGTTCAATGTGGGAGCGGGCTTGCTCGCGAATGCGGAGTGTCAGCCAATACATCTGGCGACTGACACACCGCTTTCGCGAGCAAGCCCGCTCCCACATGTGATCTCGGTAGCTCATTGCACCTGTGTTAGAACGGCACGGCCACGGTGACTTGGCTATAGAGATTGGTGCCATTGCCACCCACCTGGTTGCCGCCGTTGCTCTCATCCTTGTTGGGCTTGTACAAACCCAGCAGTGGCGTGACGATCAGGTGTTCGTTCACCGCCCACTCCGCGTACAGGTCCAGTTCGCGCCCATCGAGGTTGAGCATGCCGCCCTTGCTCAACGTCTTGTAGTCGAAGAACAGCGCGCCCAGGGTGACGCTGTCCAGCGGCTTGACCTTCAACGCCACATGCTGCACCTCAGTATTGGTATTGAACGGCCCCGAATAATTGCCGGCCACCTCGCCCTGCACCCAGGTGCCGTAGCCACGGTTGAAGCCCGAAAACATCGCATCCCAGTTTTTCGAATAGCGGCTGTAGCGGTAGGTCAGGTCCGGCGACCACGGCAGCGCGGCGAAGGTATAACCGCCTTCGGTGTACCAGGCCTTTTCCGGGCCGGCGTCCTTGTCCTGCCAGGCGTATTCAAAGGAAAAGTGCGCGTTCTCGATCCCGGCATTACCGGCGCCCCGCAGGCTGTAGATGTTCATCCCGGCGCGCTGTTTTTGCAGGTCACTGGCATAACGGTCGTCGACGCTGATGCCGTGGATATAGGTCAACCCCAGGGTGCCGGGCGCGGCGGTGTAGTCCAGGGTGCCGGCAGCCATTTCAGTGTTGGCCTGGGCGCGGTTATCGGACTTGATCCACATTACGCTGCCATGCACGCCGTCCTTGCCACCCAGGCGTAGCACTGCGGTTTGATCGAAGGCATGCCGGGCGGCGATGTAGTAGGCGCCGCCCCGGTTGAACTTGCCGTCATCCACGCCCTTGCCGAAGTTCGGGCCGTCATCGTTGATGATGAAACCGTCGCCGAGCATGATGATCTGGCGGCCGAACGACAGGTCCACACCATCCTTGCCCAGCGCCGGAAACAGCTCCCCCGAGCGCCAACCGGCGAAGGCTTCGTCGAACTTGGTGGTGCGCTCGCTTCCGGTGGTCACGCCCGACGCATCGCCATCACCCCAGGTGCCGGAGCTGACCAGGTTGGCCGTGCCATACACGCTGCCCAGGGCGCCGAAGCGCTGGTCGATGCTCAAGCCATACTTGATAAAACCTTCACGCCAGGTGGAACCGCCGGTGGTGCCGTCGTAGTTCTTGCGGCTGTTGAACATCCCGTACACCGCCAGGAAGTTGCCGGTGACCTGAGTGTCGTCATCGGCATACAGCTCGAACGCCTGGGCCGATGAGTCGATGATCATCAGCGCGATGCCCAGGCTGATGGCCCTGTACAGGTGACGGGTTTGTTGTGTGTGCTGCATTGTTATAGTCCCCAACAAGGTGAATTGAGGGAGCATTAGGGCGAGCGCCACCGGGCCAAGTCTTTCCCCTGCGTGCCAGGAAATTGTCCCAGGCCGCCAGTGGCGCAGCAGTGGCAGGCAGCAACAAAACCGGCGGCAGCCAGGAGCAAGACGATCAGCCAGGGCGGGCGCAGAGTGCCAATACTTCTAAAAATCCGCTTCTTGAGGATCTGCACCATGTCGATCAACGACCGGCTCACCGAACATTTGAAACGCGGCACGGTGGGCTTTCCAACCGCGCTGGCGAGCACCATTGGCTTGATCATGGCCAGCCCGGTGATCCTCACCGCGACCATGGGGTTTGGCATCGGCGGCAGCGCCTTTGCGGTGGCGATGTTGATCGCGGTGGTGATGATGCTGGCCCAGGCGACCACCTTCGCCGAAGCCGCCTCGATCCTGCCCACCACCGGCTCGGTCTACGACTACATCAATTGCGGCATGGGCCGGTTCTTTGCGATCACCGGCACCTTGTCGGCGTACCTGATCGTGCATGTGTTTGCCGGCACCGCCGAAACCATCCTCTCCGGCGTGATGGCGCTGGTGAATTTCGAGCACCTCAACACCCTGGCGGAATCCGCCGGCGGTTCGTGGTTGCTGGGAGTGGGCTTCGTGATTGTGTTCGGGGTGCTCAATGCGTTTGGCGTCAGCGCGTTCGGCCGGGCCGAGATCATCCTCACTTTCGGCATGTGGACCACCTTGATGGTGTTTGGCGTGCTGGGCCTGATCGCAGCCCCGGCGGTGCAGCTGGACGGCTGGTTCGGTGAATCCCTGGTCGGTACCGACCTGATTACCATCCTGTCGCTGGTGGGCATGGCGATGTTCATGTTTGTCGGCTGCGAGTTCGTCACGCCGCTGGCGCCGGACCTGCGCAACTCGGCCAAGGTGATGCCCAAGGCGATGGTGCTGGGGCTGCTGGGGGTGGCCACGTGCATGTTCATCTATGGCGCGGCAATGAAACGCCAGGTGGAAAACGTATTGATCGACGCGGCGGGCGGCGTGCACCTGCTGGATACGCCGATGGCCATCCCGAAATTCGCCGAGCAGGTGATGGGCAGCATCGGCCCGATGTGGCTGGGCATCGGCTTCCTGTTTGCCGGTGCTGCGACCATCAACACCTTGATGGCCGGTGTGCCACGGATCCTGTACGGCATGGCGGTCGACGGCGCGTTGCCCAAGGTCTTCACCTACCTGCACCCGCGCTTCAAGACACCGTTGCTGTGCATTCTGGTGGCGATGCTGATTCCGTGCCTGCACGCGCTGTACTTGGGCGGCAACACCGACAACATCATGCACCTGGTGCTGGCGGCCGTGTGTGCCTGGAGCTTTGCTTATCTGCTGGTGACGCTGTCGGTGGTGATCCTGCGGATTCGCCGTCCGGATCTGCCTCGCGCCTACCGTTCGCCGTTCTTTCCGCTGCCGCAGATTCTGTCGAGCATCGGCATCCTGCTGGGCATGTGGTTTATCACCCCGCCGGGCATGAACCCCGCCGACATCTACATTCCCTTTGGCGTGATGCTCGGGTGCACGGCGGCGTACGCGTTGTTCTGGACGCTGGTTGTGCAGAAGGTCAATCCATTCAAGCCCGCCTCGGTGGAAGAGGTGTTGGCCAAGGAGTTCGCCCATGAGCCGGGTCAGCCGCACAACGGGTATATCAGCCATGCTGCAAAAACTGTCTGAGCTGTTCAGCGCCCGGCGCGCGCCTGCCGGGTATCGACCCGGCGTCACGCTGGAACACCTGCGGCGTAACCTCGGCCTGGCCGGTTATGAGGTGTGTGGACCGACGACGGCCCGGGTTTCCCTGGACAATCTCGGGCTGCAACTGGAGATCGTCGAGCGCACCGAGTCGCAGCTGTTGATGCACCTGGTGATGACCGAATTCGTACTGCGCATCCCTGCCTCGCAGCAGGGCACGGCGAGCTTCGAACTGCACCACACCGGGGCCGTTCGACGCACCGGAATCCGCTGTCGACAGCGGTCGGGCGACAAGGAGGTTTCAGGCATTTTGCACACACAATTGCAGGAGGGCAGCGCCTTGCATCGCGCCTTGATGCCGCTGGACTTCAAGCGCCTGCGCATCGACCTGGTGGATCACCAGTGGTGTGTGCGGCTTGAGCATATGGGCGGCAGCGAGGTGGTCAACCGCATGCCGGCGTTCCGTCGCTACATCGCGTTGAGCAGTGTGCAACGCGCCTGGCTGCTGGACGCCTTGAACGGTTTCCAGCGCGCCTTGCAGGCCCACTGACCGCAGTATTTGGCATCAATAGTGCAACCACCTTGGCAGACACGTACTTGTTGCGCGCATATAGATAACATGTTAACTATTGCCCGACAAAAACAAAAAGCCAAGGTGGAAACAACCATGAGCATGCAACAGATTGGGCAAGACGGGCTGGACCTCTGGACCCGGGATCTGCGCGCGGTTTGCGGTCACTTCGACACAGAACTGGCCTTCAACCGCTCGCTGTTTATCGGCAGCATCAGCACCTTTTCCCGCGGCGGTTTGCCCCTGGCCAGCCTGCGCACCAACGCCGGCCTGATCAAGCGCCCCAAGGCCCGCGCCGACCACGATGACGACCAACACTGCTTCCTCGTCAGCCAGCGCAGCGGCTACTGCCAGATCACCCAAAACGGCCAGAGCTTCCAGCTTGCCCCCGGCGAACTGTTATTGATGGACTCGGTGGGCTCCATCGACATCACCCCGTTCGGGCTCATCGAACACGCGTCCCTGTCCTTGTCCCGCGCAGAGGTGTGCAAACAGTTCGGCAACCAGCCCAAGACCTTCGGCAAAATCTCCTCGAGCAAAGCCTGCGGGCGCATGTTGCATGTGTTGATGGATCAACTGTGCAAAGACGCACTGAACGGCGAAGGCGCGGTCGGGGAGGGGCAGGCGTTGCAGTCGGCGTTTATCTCGTTGCTGGGGTCGGCGTTTGAGCAGGAAGACGATGAGCGCGATGATTGTGGCGGGTTGCAGGGCAGCAATCTGCGCAGCTATGTGCAGAAGGTGATTGATGAGTCATTGACCCAGCCAGGGCTTAGCCCGGTGGGGTTGGCGAGTCGGTTGAATATCTCGGTGCGGCATTTGTACCGGTTGTTTGAGGAACAGGATGACAGCGTGTGCCGGTATATCCAGCGGGCGCGGTTGAAGCGCAGTGCGGATGATCTGACCAACCCGTTTTTGCGCAGTGAGTCGATTACGTCGATTGCGTATAAGTGGGGGTTTACGGATTCGGCGCACTTTAGTCGCTCGTTCAAGAAGCAGTTTGAAGTGTCGCCGAAGGATTTTCGGGCTGGGCGGTTGCAGCAGGTGGGGTAGGGGAGGAAGAAGGGGCTTTCCGAGCACCTTCTTTATTATAAATATCTTAAGAGATCGAAGTTATTCGCCTCTTTGGCTCAAAAGCGCGTCAATGTGCTCCAGCCACAATTTCCCGCTTTTCCAATCGTGAGGATAATAGTAGCCACAGCCAATATCTGAGAACAAAAGATGCTGTAACGCTTGCTCCGTCTTGTTGGCATGTAAAAGAGCTTTTAACTCGAGGTGTGCAGCTTTAAAAGTTTCTGCTGAGGATTCAGCCATAAAGCTGAGAATCACATTGTCCGCACTATCAAACTCATCAACCCAATCTTGATTGAAGTAACCCGCGAGAAGTTGCTGCAGTTGTGAATAATCGTTATTCATGGATTCGGATATCCGGTCTGAATTCTATAGCCATTGGGCATGCTTTTATCTTTGAACAAAATCAGGTAAATCTCCCGTCCGGGGACGGTTTTTTTTGCACCTCGCTTCAGGCTAGTTCCAACTGGCTGAGGAGACTTTTGAGTAATAACAATTTTTTTGTCTTTTCCTTTAACAAACGAATTTATTTTAGTTTTGTTGCTTGCTATCACGCTTGATATTGCTGACTCGGCTGTCGCGCGATCAGGGAAGGTAGATGCCGTGGGCACATGAGGCTCATTTTTAAGACGTGTTGCCAGTTGTTGGTCAGTTCTACCAATGTGCTTTTGCATCAAATGTCCTCCGGCAGCTTCGTGAGCAGCTAAACCTCCACCAGGAACAATTTCGCTGTAAGGCCCATCGGCGACTATTTGGCCTGGGCAGGCTGTAGCTTTACAGCTCAACCCCAACGGATCCACCCACCCCGTCGGGTTGGGCACGTACTGGTATCCGTTCAGCCCGCCCGCCAGTTTCACCGGATCAGGCGTCAGGTAGCGGCCAATGTCCGGATTGTAGTAGCGATGTCGGTTGTAGTGCAGCCCGCTTTCCGGGTCGAAGTACTGGCCCTGGAAGCGCAGCGGGTTGGTAACGGTGTTGACGTCCAGCTTCGCGATTTGGCCGTAGGCGCGGTAGTGCGCTGACCAGACAATTTCGCCGTCGGGGGCGGTGAGTTCTTGTGGGGTGCCGAGGTGGTCGAGTTGGTAGTGGAAGGGTTTTGCGTCTTCCGGGCCGTAGCCTTTCAGCAGCGCTAATGGGCGAAAGCTGTTGGGTTCGTAGATATAGCTTTGGTGGTGATCAGCACTGTGTTCGGCAATCAGCGTGTCGCCTTGCCAGAAGAACTCGGTGGTTTGGCTTTTTATCGTTTTGGCGATACGCCGTCCAAACGGGTCGTAGCGATATGTGGCTTCGGTGCCGTCCGGCTGGGTGACGCTGATCAGTCGGTGCTGGCAGTCGTAACTGTATTCGGTAACTAACTGCTGCGCCCGACCCCGGCGTTCCCGCAGAAGGTTGCCGAAGGCGTCGTAGTCGTAATGGCGGTCACCTTGCATCAACAGGCGATTGCCTTTGACGACGCTCGGACCGACGCGGTCTTGCATCAGCAGGTTGCCCGCCGGGTCGTGGACGAAGCGTTCCTGCAGGTCGTGCGAGTGGTTGGCGCG